>JAUPLX010000083.1 GCA_030836665.1 Patescibacteria group bacterium | reverse complement strand
AAGAAGAGGAAATTTCGGTCGATCCGCTCCCTTTCGGTAATTTCAGCTATTCGTTTATAAATGACCGTATCGGTAACGTCCAATAGGGAACCGAGAAGGGAAAGGAAGTACTGTGCCATGAAAAGAACGTAATCGGTGATTTTCGGGAAGTATACCGTTTTTTCCCCAAGGAAGCCAGTAAAAAACGCGTTTTTAAAATTCGAAACCTCCGGAAAAATATGAGAAAAACGTTTTTCGGACCATGACAAATCCGCTTCGATAGGTACAATCCCCCGAAGTTCCATTCGAATGGCTCGAAGCCCGTTTTTTCCATTACCGAAATCCCATGTTCCGTTGTTCCGCCTGTGCCCACGTCCAATCCAAGTGGGCGGGAAAATGTTTCTCCTGCGGCGAGTGGAATTCCCTCGTCGAAGTTCCGGACGAACCGAAAAAAGGCGCCGCCGGAACCTCCGCGAACGCGGGAAAATCCCTTCCGATCACGCAGATAGCGACCGATAAATCCGAGGCGAACCGCCGGATTCCCGTAGAATCCTCCGAATTGAACAATCTCCTCGGAGGCGGCATCGTTCCGGGGTCGCTCATCCTCCTTTCCGGAGAACCCGGTATCGGAAAATCCACCCTCTCCATCCAAATCGCCGATTGGTTCGCGAAAAACGGCAAGACCGCGCTCTACGCTTCGGCAGAAGAGAATTCCGCGCAGATTTCCGATCGGGCAGTGCGCCTCGGCATAAAGAACCCTGCCATCCGGCTACTTACCGCATCGCTTATCGAAGACGTCTTCGCCACGCTCGAAAGCGATTCGTCCGAGCTCGTCATCCTCGATTCGGTCAGCGTGTTCGGATCGCGGAATTTTCCCCAATCGGCGGGGTCGGTGACGCTCGTCCGGGCTACCGCGGAAGTCGCGATGGAATTCGCGAAGCGCACCGGAAAAGCCGTCATCCTCATCGGGCACGTCACGAAGGACGGCGCGATTTCCGGACCGAAAGCGCTCGAACATCTCGTCGATACCGTACTGTTTCTCGAAGGCAGCCGCTACGAAGATTACCGCATCCTCCGTTCGCTTAAGAACCGCTTCGGCGCTACCGACGAAATCGCGCTCTTCCGCATGACCGAAACCGGGCTGCGGGACCTCGCGAACCCGGGACTCGAATTCTCGGATTCCAAAAACGCCGAACTCTCCGGAAGCGCCCTCACCGTAACGATGGAAGGCTCGCGGCCCATCGTCGTCGAAATCGAAGCGCTCACGACCTATACGAAATTCGGCTACCCGAAGCGTTCTTCGCGGGGCATCGCGCAAGGGAAACTCGACCTCCTGCTCGCCGTCCTTTCGAAGTGGACCGACGTGAAAACCGAAAGCCATGACGTCTACCTCAACGTCGCCCGCGGCATGACGCTCGGCGAACCGGGAGCCGATCTCGCGGCCATCGCGGCCATCGCCTCTTCCCGCAAGGAAACCTCGCTTGGAAAAACCGTCTGGATCGGCGAGGTGTCGCTCACCGGGACGGTAAAAAACGTCTTCCGGCTCCAGAGGCGGGTCGACGAGGCGGCGAAGCTCGGTTTCGAAAAGATCGTCGTTCCTAAAGATTCGGGCGCGAAACTGCCGAAAGGTTCCAAATCGGAACTCGTCGAAGTCGCTACCGTTGCCGACGCGGCGAAACTCCTCCGCGCGAAATAATTCTCACCCCCATTCCTATGACGTACCGATTCGAACCTCGGAAAACGACCGTTTCCGCTTTGGCGATCTTCAGCATTTTCCTCGCGTCTTCCTGCTCCATCCCCTCTTTCCTTTCCGGAGGATCCGCATCGAAAACCTCCGAATCGACCGGAAATTCCTGCGGATGCGAAGACAAATCCGGAAAATACGGACCGAAGGGGGAAAAATGCGGCGAAGTGACGGAAGAAAAGGTCGGACGGCAGGGGTACTACGGCGAGCTCGAAAAATCGAAGCGTCCGGCGTACTTCATCCTCGACTGCAAAAACGCTCCGTAATCCCGAAGGGAACGGAACTTTACCGAACGGCGGAACTTCGGAAGACGAACGGATATGGCCGAACGCCTACCGGAATATCCGTATCGTAATCTTCCCCGAAGGGAATTCCGATACGAAGCGGTCCGCGAATATGCGGGAATAAAAACACGAGAACGTATCGTAGCAGGCGAAGTCGACACCCTCCCCCTTTTCGACGATGGCGCGGAACGAGGAAAGTTCCGCCTCGTATTGCGGCGTATCCATTCGGTAAAATTGGAACGGCCGGATTCGGAATCCGGCATCGCGTACGCCCGGAAGGGTCGAGAGCGCCCCGAGCGGATCGACGACGGTTCATCTGGGAACCGCATCCCCTTTTTCCCAGACGGCGAACGGAGGTTTCGTGCGGAACGATATCGGGGCAACGGAGAAAGAATCGAGGAGGGGTTTCATTCCCGTATCGAGCGCGTACGCGCGTATTCCCTTTCCTCGGAGATATATCGCGGCTACGAGGCTCCGGGAGAGGTCGAACGCGCCGTCATGACAGACCGTAACGTAGGTCTTGGCGGGGTCGAAAACGACTTCGTCGTTCATGATTTTCCGATATTCCACGTTCGATCCGGAGGCGAAATGGGCCGAAGTGCCGTATTCCTCGGGAGTGCGCAGATCGATGACCGAATATTTCCCCCCGTGGGAAGAAAGGTCGGAAAGGAGGTCCGAAATCGGAAGGGCGTATTCCCCCCTCGAGAGACTGTCGATGAGTCCGTCGTCGATACGGATCTTTCGGTCGGAGAGATAGCGCGACCAAACGACGTTGCGGTTCCGGCCTACGGAAAACGCGATTTCCTTCTCCAACTCGGGATATCCGGCATCGCGGGCGGTTCCGGCTCACGAGGAAAACGAAAGGACTCCCTCCATGCGGGACAGGTCGGAAGACGAGGGCGAAGAGGGCGGACGCGACCGTATGGCTTCCCGAAGATTCGCCACCGGATCGGCGGGCGTCCGGAAAACGAAATACGCGAGAACGAAAACCGTCGCCGACAACGAACACGCCGCCGCTACGAACGCCTTCGGATGCTTCGTTTTCCAATAGCCGATCCATTGCCAGGCATGGGCGACTGATACCGCGAGCATGCCTGCGGCGATGGCGAAAAGCGCACCCGCGTTCGAAATGAGCCCGATACCCCCGGAAACCAAGGGCCCGGGTACCGCGAAACTCGTGAAAGGAAGAAAAAGAAGGGCGAACGCGAGAAAAATGCGCATGAAAGGAAATTTACGGACGTCGGTATTCGGAGACGGCATCGAGAATCTTTCGAAAACGCCGAGTCTCCCTCTCGCGCTCCGAATACGCGAAGGCGGTTTTTACGAGGTCTCGGCAACGGTCGCGGTCTTCCCGATCCGAAAACGCGCATTCGTCGGCAGGAGAGGAATTTTCGGAAAAAAACGCCCGCCGAACGGCGCGGGAAACGGGATCTTCGGCATTTCCCGCGAGCACGGCTTCCATCCGAACGTCTTCTTCGGACGGTACGGGAGGGTTTTGAGAAAACCGCTTCGCGGCTTCGACGAAACGGGAACATTCCGCCACCAAAGCCGGGGAAGGACGCTTCGAACATTCGGTCGCGGTTTTCGAAATGCCGGCGAGTACGCGGAACGCCGCTATGTCGTTCTTACAAGACATTACGGAGCAATGCGCGTCCGAAACGGAAGAAAGCACCCCGTTCGCCATAGCGGAACACCGGTCACGGTTTTCGGAGAAACGGTAGGCGGAACAATCGGGAACCTCCCAGTCGGGCGGGGCGATTTTCGGAAAATCCGACGGGAGGGTTTTCCCTTCGCAGTACGCGCCGATTTCATCGGACGTCCGGATTTCCGAAAGACGGCCGCAGAAATCCGGATGGGAGAGTTCGAAAAGACGGAGGACGGAATTGGGATGGATTTCGATCTTTTTCATTTCCGCCAAATCCAGGGTTTCGGAAAAAGATTGTGCGAATCTTTCGGGAGACCGTTCCCATTCGCCTTCGAACAGGCGGACCAGCGGGGAGATGTCGGGGAGTTCCCCGCCCGTGGCGGTATTCAGGACGGCGTGTGCCCGGATTCGAAAAGAAAACTGTGGAAAATACCGGTGTGCGGCGAACGCGCACGAGACGATGAGGACCACGGTTCAGATTATGGCGACGGATTTTCGCATATCGGGATTGTATCGATTTTTCCCGATTATGGGGAAGGAAAATCTTGCGCTATCGGAATGCCCCTATGAACCGGATGCCCGAATGCCGGTTTCGTCCACCCGTACCGTTCTCGCTACGAAATCCCCCACTTTGATTCCCGTACCGACGAAAACCGGCAGTTTCCGCTCCCGGGCGACGATGGCGAAATGTGAGAGGCGGCCTCATCGACGGGAAACGACGGCTTGGACCGAATCGGTCAATACGTCGACCAAGGACGGATCGAGCGTTTCGACGAAAACGACGAGCGGACGGGAAGGCAGGGGGCTTTTTCCGTCCCAAAGGAAGAATTCGCCCTCCGCGTTCCCCGAAGAGAGTTCCTCCCATTCGGTCCGCGAGGATTTTTTCCATTCGAAAAACGGCGATACGAGTTTTTGGGGCGCACGGGCCGGAACGGTTTTTCCGAACGTTTTTTCGGATTCCCGGAGCACGTTCGCGCAAATGACCGAAACGGTCCTCCCCGCTTCACGCAGGAAATCCAACGCCGCTTCGGGGGAAAATTCCCCACCGGAACGCGCGAAACGGTCCTCTTCCGAGAGCGGGGTGGAGAAAGCGGAAACGTCCGACCACGCGAGCGAATTCCCCTTCAGTCCGAGGGAATCCGTTTTTGAAAATATCCCCCTCCAACGCTCCGGATTCGAAGGAACGTACGGCGCGCCTACGGGAAACGGTTTGCCCCGACGGAAGGCCCGGAGCGAAGCCGCGAGGAAATTCGCTTCGAAAACGGGGGCGTACAGGCGGTCGAGAAGATCGGATTCTTCCATTCTTTCACCCGACTCCCGCATCGAAACCGCGAATTCCAGGGCGGAAAGCATGTCGGATTCGAGACGTTCCAAACGCCTTCTTCCCCCATGGGCCACCTGGGCTCCGACGGCACCGAGCCTCCAGAGGTTTTTCCACCGGATGAGGAGTTTTTCCAACTTCGAAT
>JAUPLX010000082.1 GCA_030836665.1 Patescibacteria group bacterium | reverse complement strand
CTACCAAACGGTAGGTAAGATAGGGGAATTTGAAAAAGAGTCAAGAAAAAACCGCCGGGCAGACCGACGGTTTTCCAAAAAGATGAGATTACGTAACGAAAAGACATCCTATTAATAATTGACCGTCACGGACACTGAGCCGGGATTTCCGGTTCCGGCGTAGCATCCCAATACTCCGATTCCGCCCCCGCCTCCACTTCCGACGATGATTTGTATGGATTGGAGTGGGGAAATAGCTCCGCCCGGAAAATAGGTTTTGATGGATTTTCCACCAGTGCCGCCGTTTCCGCCGCCATCGCAGTTCCCGCAAGACGTTCAGCCTCCGGTCGCTCATGCTCAGGGGGTGTTCGTATCTCCTCCGCTGGCGGTGCCGGCACTTCCCCATGCGCCCCCTACGCCGTCGTCCGGCATTCCTCCGCCCCCGCCCCCGCCTCCGTTCGCGACGACGGTAGTATTGAATTTCGAGACGCCACCGGCCGAACCGGCACCCGTCGAACCTCCTTGGCAGTTTCCTCGTCCTCCTCCGCCTCCGCCGGGTCCGTTGACCGTAACGACGATGGAAGAGAAGCTTGCGGGAACCGACCATGAGTACGTTCCTGGAGTCGTCCATGACACGGTAGTCGGTGCTTGTGCTCGTGAAGCCGAGCAGTTCGCGTCCGTTCCATTATTCACTCCGAGACAGCTCCACGACGTCGATCATCCGGCAGTAGGAAAGGCTACGGATGCGGGGCTTAATGTTCCCGAGAGGCAGAAGGAATCGCTCAGGTATCCCGTAGCGGTATAGGCATAGGATTTATTGGCCGTTCCACAGGCTCCGTTTACCGTCAACGCACAATTTCCCGCGATACTGGTGACATTCGCAATGAGGCTCGAAGGCCCATTTGTCGTCGTGGCACAGAGATATCCGGTACGAACCGCCGAAATGTCATTACATGCGGTACCATGGGGAACGTTCGCAAAGGAGAACGTTCCGGAAGAATCGGCTGTCGCGGATGCGCCCGAGCATCCCGAAACGGTCGCGCCACTTCCTCCGGCTCCGAATGATCCCGAAACGGCGTACGAATCGAGAATGCAATTCGGAGCGGTCCAGTTGCCGTTCCACGTGTAGTTCGTATTGCACGTTCCGGTTCCCGGGGTTGCGACGGACGAAAGTGTTCCATTGTCGCAGGAGAGGGCGAAGTCCGCGGTGAGCGTTCCGTTGGCCGGGTAGCTTCCTCCGAAAGACCCGCTTCCGCTGAAATTTCCGGAAGCGCCGTGGACGAGGGCGGCGATGGAGGAAAGGGCGTAGGCAGTGCCGCTCCAGGTTTGGGCGGCTACGGGGTCGCAATTCTGTTTACAGGAGGAAGAACCGGTATCCCAGACATAACCTGGGGCGGTGGTCGCGCAGGAATAGGTACAAACGCCCGGGGTGGCGGAGTAGTGCCAATCGGTTCCGAGGGTTTGGGATACGGCGTTGGATTCGGCGTTGGGTATCGTCGAAGGTGCGGTACCTCCGCACTCGTTCTTCGCACAGGCAAGACCGGATACTGGGACGTAGGTTGGGTCGCAGTCCGCCGCTTCAGAACTTATTGAGACGGTTCCGAAGGAGCAGGTCGCGGTGGCGTTGATTCGACCGTTGGCGGTCGTCTTCAAGACCGGCTTGGATTCGCCGCTCGCCATGGAAGGGACGGCGTATCCGGAGAAGTCCGAATCGGCGTCACAGCCCGGAATGGAACCTACGGTCGCCCCGTCGACGAGGGTCCCGGTAGAAGATCCGACGTTGGCGACGTCCTTGATGAGTCCTGGGGTCGAGCCTCCGGTAGCGGTGACGGGATAATCTCCGTTAATCTGAGTCTCTCCGGAAGGGAGAATGGCAGCGACCTGAGAGTAGCTCTTGACGCGGGTCTTGGTTCCCGAGGTATCGGCGGCGTCAACCGCCCCGACGAGGAGATAGGACGGGTCGGAGGAAACGGAGTCCGCACTCGCGGAACGTACCGAGAACGGGGAGAAGATCGCGGCGAAGAGATCGGACGCATACGTCCTGACCGAGGTTATCCGGAACTTGGCCGGGTCAAGCTTAAGCTTCGCGTAGTCGGGATTTCCGGCGGAGTAGTTGGTACCGGGAGCATTCCAATCACCTCCCACGAGAGAAGCGGGGATGCCATCAAAGACGATGACGGAGCCGGTGAGGGCATAATTCGGGTCGTGGATAACGTAGTAGCGGGCGGAATTGCCGGTGACGGAGGCTTCCGTGGAGATGGCAGTATAGACGGAATTAACGTTAGTAGCCGCCACTGCTTTCTTAGCGTCCTGTTGGTACCCGGAGAGCGCGAGGAAACCGATGGTCGCGAGCACCGCGAGGATGGAGACGACGACGATGAGCTCCGCGAGAGTGAAGCCGGAGAGGGCGCGGGGAGTCGGGCGTCCCTCGCGGGAAGGGGCGCGGCGGACCTTGGAGGAGGTGAGGTCGGAGAGGAGGGTTTTTGGCGAATCCATAGCGTGATTAGTAATGTTAAGAACTGATTATATTGTATACGTGTTTTTTTAGTTTAAAAGGAGGATTAAAATATTTTTTCCTCCTTTTTCGCCGGCGTCATTTGCGTATAATCCCAACATGCTCGAAACCTCCATCCAAAAACCCCTCTCCGCCCTTCACGTTTGGGTCTGGATCCCCGTTCCGCTCGGAACTTCCCAGGAGCTCGTCCATTCGGTCGAACACCGCATTTTCTTAGACCCGAAAATCGCGGCGCTCGAAGATCGCACGGTCCGGCATAACGGAATGACCTGTTGGTCCGGAATCCGGCTCGAATTCACGATTGTCCCCGAGCGTTTCGAAGAGCTTCGATGTGCGCTCGCGGAACTTTTCTCCAAGCCGCTCCCGAAAATGTCGTTCGAAGAACGCGAGCGTTTCGCTCGCGAAATCGAAGAAGGGGGTGGCGATTTTTTCGACCGTTCCATCGACCGTTTCCGCACCGCTTTCTCCGAAGCGAACGGATTCGAGCATTCAGGAAAAGACGAGGACGCGATATGGCAATCCCTCGATTTTTCTTCCGTCCGACTCCTGGCGGTAGGAAACCGGCAATCCTTTCAAAGTACGGAAGGCTCGGTGGATTTTCACGGTTGGTCGCCCGCAGTCCGTACGGATCTCGTGTTTCCGACTTTGAAAGAGGAATTATTCGCGAAAACCGAAGACGCCGAATACGGGTTTTCGGACCGGGAATCCGGAATGGATTACGTTATTATTTTGCCGTCCATCGTCGAAGACGCCTCCGATCTCGCGTTCCACGCATTGTTTTTCCAACACGTCCGCCTCAAGGCGGATTCGGATTTTCGCGACACCGGCAGAACCTACGACCCGATCGTCGAAGACTATTTCGAAGACGGTTTCGCCATATCGGGTATGCACCTCATGACGTCCGATACGTCCAAAAGGCTTCCGGCATTGCCGAAGAAGCCCGCCCGTGCGGAATTCGAAAATACCCGTGATTCCCTCGCGTTCCAGCAGTCCATATATCTCGACCAGCTCCTCTACGGCTCGTATCCGATTTCCGGAATCCTTCCGAAGGACGCACTCTCTTCGCTCTCTTCGTTCTCTTACCAGGAATTTTCCGACCGTTTCAATCGGGCGGTAGATCGCGTTTCCATTTTCTGGGGAAATGGGGAATAATCTTCCCGATTCCAAATTATTTCAAACCATCTTCTCCCATGTACGACGTTGCGAACTGGTACCGCCGGCAGAAGGCCGCGGAAAACTTTATCGGAAAGACGGCGGATTGCCATAAGCATATGGAAGCCCGTTTTCCGGGCACTTCTTCATGCCGTGGTAAAATACCCGGAACGTCCGACGAATTCGTTCAGAGGATCGAACATTGCCTTAGTTGCCATAAGCGAATCCAAACCTTGCGAAATGAGATTTCGGATGACGAAGTTCGGGAAATTTTTCGGAAAATTTCCCACGTCACCGCCGCTTGTACGGCACTTCTTTCCGGAGAGGGGATTCCGCAATAAACTACGCCGCGCTTCCGTATATTCGGATATCGACGCTTTCGGGTGAGAATCCCGGGGGCAGACGTTCTAAAATGAGGGATTCCGGAAGGGGGAGGTCGTAGACCTTCCCCGTTTTTTGATCGATGAAATGGGCGACGTGCCCGTCGATGCGCCGCTCGAAGAGGGCCTTTGAACCGATACCGGAAATCTTATGGAGCAAACCTTTTTCCGCGAGTTCTTCGACGTTGCGGTAGATGGTCGAGAATCCCGCCTTCGGGAATTTCTCCCGCACGCAGGCGTAGATGTCATCTACGGTCAAGTGGTTGAGCGTACAGGATTGGAGGATGGCTTCGTGGTAGAAAGGACTTTTCATAATTTGTTGGGAACTTCGCGATACTTCGCATGATAAGGAATTTTTTCAACTTAACAAGAATTGTTCTCATTAATAGGAGAGCATGAAAAAAAACCGCGTGGATGATTCGGGCGTCGGCGTAAGCGGAACCTAATTTCCGATTTCCATGGCCGTGATGGTGGAAACGGGCGTCGCATCGTAGCCGGAAGCCGCAGCGTTTTGCCAAGCGGGACTCCGATTCAAATATACGGAATAACCGCTGTACGCAGCCATTTGTACCTCGTAGGTGACAGGGGCCGTCGTGGTAGGCGAATCCATATGGTTGCCTCAAATGAAGGCCACTTGGTATTGCATGTCAGAAGTGGACGAATACGGATTGACCATACCGGTCGTTACTGGTCTTCCTCCTTCTCCTGCACCCAGTACTACTGGCACGCCATTGCGAAGGAGTCGAAATTTAATCTGATAATTTCCGGCTCCGGCATAAAGCGACGTCGTAATCAGTACTTTGCTGTTCGTCGAAGCCGGGGTGAGAGTGATCGATAAGCCAGGAACGGTATAGAAATTATCCCCGCTGGTCGCGGCGCTCCAAGAGTCGGTTTTCTGAGCGTATCCGACCTGAAGCACCTTGCCCGTCACGGCAGGCGTTTGCCAATTCGCCAACCCGTTCGCATCGGAGGTGAGGACTTTTCCGGCGCCCGGCGTTCCGCCAGTGATTTTCAGTTGTCCGCCGACTTCCAGTTTCGCTCCCGGATTCGCGGCTCAGACGCCGACGTTTCCTCCCACGGAAGAAATGTTCGCCGTCTTCGCTTCCTGCCCCGCGATCTTGGAATCATGGTCGGCGAGTTCGTTCGCCAGATTGTCCCATAACGCTTTCGTGAGCGCTTGGCCCGTCGCCACGGTCGGAACCGGAGTGCTCCATCCGGCGTACGCGACCGAAAGGATGACGAGAGTCGTGAAGAATGCCGTAGCAGATGCCACGGGCTTCACGAGATCGGAAAGTCGGAGGATTTTCGATTTCTCCATAATGCGGAAACACGAAGATAATTGCTTTTTGGAATGTAACCGTCATTTCCGTTAAAATCAAGTTTTATTCCCACGCTCTCCTTGATTGGAATAAAGCTACGAAGACAACTTAGCCGCTATTGACATACGGATTTTTTTTCATATAAGCAAGAATATGAAAGTAAAACACCGTTCG
>JAUPLX010000081.1 GCA_030836665.1 Patescibacteria group bacterium | reverse complement strand
GGACGTTCGGTCGAGTACTTACGACCTACCGCTCGACCGAACGGGCCACTGCGAAACGAGCGTTTCGCGAGCTGAAAATCTCTGCCCTCCGATTCGGAGACGCCTACGAATCCGGCGAATCGGGCGAGTGGAATTCCGCCTCGATATCCGGAAACGGCGAGCGGACCGGGGCGTTCGTCCTCGAATTCCGAACCCGTCCGGATTCCGGAACGGTGCGGATATTCCACGGAACTCCGAACGGGACCGTCCGGGAATTCGGAATAAACGAAATGCTCGCCCTATCGGAACGAGATTCCGGATTCCCGAAAATCACGGATTTTCCCACCTTCTACCGGAACTTCCGTACGCATTTTTTATGAACCGTTTTTAAGAAAGGAGTTCCTATGAAAACGAAATCAGCAATTCTCGCGTTCGCAAGTTCCGCCGTTCTTCTCGGTTGCGGTTCGAACGCCCCGGTACGACGCGCGAATCCTGATTTAACGGGAACCAGCGGATTCGTAAAAACAGTGCGGCAATACTCGGAAAACGTCCCGACCACCGAACAATCCGTTCGAATCCGGAAACTCCTTCGAGACATCCGGGGGGAACGGCCGTGAAAACGATCCTTTCCGTCATTGCGTACCTCTGCGTCTGGACGTCTTCCGCCATTTCCGGAACCGTTTCCTACGAGCGTCCCTATAGGGAAAATCTTCCGACGAACGAACACGAATTCGCGGAAGCCGCGGAGCGGGTAGTCGAAAGTTCCATGCCTGCCCATGAGAAAATCCTCCAATTGGAAGAGATTCGAACGGAAATCCTCCTCCTTCGAAAAAAGAAGGCGGAGAAGGATGGGATATCGAAAGCGTCCGACTCCCCCGAAAAACCGCCGAGAGGAGTGGAAAGCCGTTCGGAAAAACCGCAAGTTCCGGTACCGGAAACGCGATCGCGCGAAACCACGGAAACGGGTACCCCTCTTTCCATGGTCCACCGACTCGTTTTCACGATACTCCGCATCGCCGGATACGCGATCGCCTTAGGTTCGATAGCGGCTCTCGTTTTCGCCATCAGCGGGGTGATGGACCGTTTCGCCTTTTTCCTCAAACGCCAATGGAACGCGCGGCGGACGTTCCGAAAAAGCCCTGCCGGAACGATTCCCAAAGACGGGGCCATTCCGTCGGATTTCCGATAACCGCAAGACTCGAAAAGAAAGGAGAGGAATGCCATGTCCATGCTTCCGAATTGGGTACGGCGCGAGCCGGAAAAATACCTGAAACGGCTCGTCTTCGAGGCAAAAATGCTCGAAACGGCCTTTCCGGGATTCCGACTCATGACCGAACGCGACGTCCTCTTCGCCGAAGGGGATTTCGTTACGGCGAGCCGTAACCGGTACCATCTGCGCGCGTACTATCCGGAGTCCTATCCTTACGATCCGCCCAGCGTGGCCGTAACGGATGCGGACGTCGTTTCGTATTGCGGCATACGCGGAGCCCACGGGTTCCACCACTACGGATATTCCGAAGAGATGGGCGGCCTCAAACTCTGCCTTTTGAACGCGGGCGACCGCGAAGGACAAGGATGGCTTCCGGATTTTTCGATCGTTACCGTCCTCAACCTCGCGGCGGCCTGGCTGCACGCGTACGAAGTCAAACGATTGACGGGGGAGTGGATTCTCCCGGAAGCGTAAATTGTTCCAACCATGAAAGGAGTCCGTTATGGCAGAACCCCTCGATCTCGAATCCTTAGGAACGCCGGGGAACCGGCGAAGCGTCCGCGTCGCCGAAACGGTCGAACTCGTCCGTCCGTTTACGGAGGGGCGGACCGACCTCGAAATCGGTCCGAACGGATCGGTTTTTCCGGTCGCGAAAACGCGCGAAAACAAAAACGCGACCGAAACCCTTCCCGGAGACGATGCCGCGGCGGATGCGTATTTCCGCTCGCGCATCGGTCGGCGGTTTCGATCGTTCTAGATTCTCCCCCGGCAATCCGGGGGATTTTTCACTCAGTCCGACAAAAGAAAGGAACTTTTATGAAAACCGATCCGTATACGTCCTCCAACCCCCGACGTGACGCCATCCATCCGCCGCTTTCCGACAAGACCGTCGCCATCGTCGGGCTCGGGGGTGCCGCCGATATCGCGCTCGACCTTTTGAAATCCGGCATGACGCGGTTCCGGCTCTTCGACCCGGATGCGCTCGAATCGGGAAACCTCGTGCGGCACGCGTGCGGAAGCCGGTACGTCGGAAAGAACAAGGCGATCGCCACGAAACTTCTGCTCGAAGAATACGCCGGTCGGAAATTACCCGACGCGGTCGCCGTTCCGAAGAGCGTTTTCGATGCCGAAGCCGATTTCGCCGCCTCCGTTCGGATGTCCGATCTCGTCGTCGTGGGAACCGATACCGATTCGTCACGCGCGTACGCAAACGATCTCGTCGTCGAATTCGGGAAAAAAGCGGTTTTCGTCAGCATGTTCGAAAACGGATGTGGCGGCGAAATTTTCGCCTACCGTCCGGGGAACTGCTGTTACGGATGTCTCATGAGGCATCAGGAACGAAGCGAATTCCTCATCCGCTTCGAAGCGCGCGGAGCGAAATCCGATTGTTCTTCCTCGCGCGACGTACGCGGCATGCCCGGATTAGGAACCGACCAACGCTTCCTATCGGCAATCGCTTCCCGAATATCTTTGGACCTCCTGCTCGAAGGATCAAGGCATTCGCTTCCGCCCATCGGGGCCAATTGGGTCGTCTTCTCGGTTTCCGGAATATCGGAAATCCTGGAACATCCCCTTTCGAGCCTTCGGTTCGAGATATCGAAACATCCGGATTGTCCGTGCGCAAAAAACGTTTCATAATCCCCCGCCCCTTCCTGTTCGAAAGGGGCGTTTTCCGTTTCGAGGGGGCGCTTTCGTCATGCGCGGTTCGACGAAAGATTTGCCCGCATGCCCAAAACCTACTATACTCACAAAAATTATCAATTTATTAACGAGTATGCGGTATTCAGAATCGTTTTTACACGGCGCGCTCCGCGGGGCCGGCTTCGGCTTCGCCGTACTCGCGATAGGGCTCGCGTACGCGGCGACGAGCCTGTATTCGGACCTCCCGACGGTCGGATCCGGATCCATGGTGTCCTCGTCGGCCTGGAATCAGGTCGTCGGCTACGCGAACAAGGCCGTGAAACAAGAAACGGAGGTCATCACCGTTTCAGGAAGCAATGTCGGCATAGGTTCGACCAATCCGAAACAGGCGCTCCAAGTAAACGGGAAAATCCTCGTCGGGGGCGGACCGTTCTCTTCGGCGTTCATGGGAAACGGAAATTCCAACATCTCGGTAGTCGGGGGAATTTCCAACGACCAATTCGCGCGACTTACTTTCGGGAATGGTGCGGAAGGGAATTACGCCGGAATCGGAATGAAGGTAACCGGGGGCGGAAGCTATCTCTATCTCGGGACGTCCAATAATTATACGTCCGGAATTACCAACGAGGCCATCGTCATCGATCCGAACGGAAAGATCGGCATCGGATGGGAAACGGTCACTAACGATTGCGTAGGAACTGCCTACAATACCTGTTCCGTCAGTTGTTCCGCCGGAAAATATTTGACGGGCGGAGGATGCGTAGTGGATGGAAGCATACGATACGTATACCGCACCTACCCTTCCACGTCTTCCCAATGGACCTGCCATACCCAAGCGAACCTGGAAAACGCCGGATCGATCCTTCGAGCCTACGCCATTTGTGCGAACATCCGGTAGCTACGTTCGGTCGAATACCTCACGCAGTCTCCGGAGGGCCAGTTCCTGGTCAATGAAACACGGGCTCGTCGCGACGGTGATAAGGTCGGAGCGTTCCGCGAAGGCGAGAATGGCCTCTTTTTTCAACGGGAACGGCACGTAGTCGAGGTCGGGGGCGAAGAAGTCGAGGTCGAGATTGAGGATGAGGAACGGGTGGGTTCGGCTTCGAACTTGGTTTCGGTTTCGGGCCCTAGGCATGTCGGACTGTTTTAAGGGAATGTCCGACATGCCTAGGACCGCTCCACCGAAACCGTCCGTCACGGATTCTCGCCGTTCC
>JAUPLX010000080.1 GCA_030836665.1 Patescibacteria group bacterium | reverse complement strand
CTGTTTCAGGCTTACGCCGAAGGCGGACGATCCGAGATTGACGGAAGCGGATACGCCCGATTCGGAAACGGGGGTGGCGTACTTCATCCGGGTATTTCCGTAGGGATCCCACGAATCGCCGCCGTCGTAGGCCACCCCGGAATTCACGTATCCGAGGGAATACGCGTCGTCGTCCCAATATTGGGGAAAGTCGCGATTGTAGTCGAGGACTTTCCATACGGCCGAAAATCCCTTGTCATCCACCTTGCGTTCCGTCGGGAGGAACGCACCGTCGAAGCTCGGATTCGCCCAAGCGGAAGATGTTTTCACGACGGTGGATTTTCCGAGCGGGAGATACTTGATCCATTCGGAACCGCGGACGGAAACGTCGGTGGAAAACGCGACCGAACCGCTCATGGCGGACAAGTCCACGGTGGCGCTCGTGCCGTTCGGGAGGACTCCGCGGATGGCGGAGCCGGGAACGAATTCGAATTCCTTGCCGCCGAGACCCAATTTCCCGATGTTTTCAATACCTTTCGAATCGCTGAACCCGAGCGTCACGATCGCGTGGGCGTAATCCGGAGTTCCCCGTTTTTCGAAGAGGGGAGCGATATCCGAGAGTTCGAAAGAGCCCTTTACCGAATTCGAGCTCCGGTATACGACGACGTCGTAGATGCCGCGGCTTCGTACGGAAGGCTCGATGGAAGTATCGTAGGAAAGATCGTTCGGAAGGATGTGGAGGTATCGCGTTTTCGATACGGTCCGCACGGTCTGGATACCGTTGCCTACGGCGACGACCTGGTCTTCTTTCGCCGAATAGGGAATCGAGAGGACGGGTCCGGCAAGCGTGGTGCTGGATCCCCATTTCGAAGAGATTTCGTTCGTGGCGGCGATCTTGAGTTGGTTGCGGCCGGAAACGAGATCTTCGATCATCGAGGCCGGAATGAGCAGGAGAAGGCCCAAGAACCCGCAAAGGAGTATCTTGAAAATCGGACCGTTCTTCGAAGAGACGTTCGTAACGGCGGTGATGGGATTTTCCATAAGGGAAAGTTGGCGTTATGCGCCCCCATGCTATCCGTTTCGCGCCATATGCCAAGTCGTTATGCTCGCCGTATTTACGAAGTATATTCTTGGAATGCCGTAAGCGAGGGCCAGACGATTTCTTCGAACGTGCGGAGGAACTCCGAATCGCCGAAGAAATACCCTTCTTCCACTTCGCGCATCACTTCGCGGAAAGGACGATTCTTTACTTGGGCGTATTCGCGAAGCGCCATGTGGAGCGCCTTCGCCTCCCCGGCGTACGATACCGAATACTTCCGTTCTTGGGATTCCCCGCGAGATCGGAAATAGTGGGCGTAGGCTTTCGCGGCGAGGATGTCGGTAAGCCCTTCGTTGAAAGAATTCACGAGAGGAAGCGTGGATATCTGCATTTCGTCGAGCGAAATCGCCGGAGAGGCGAAATTGCACGAATACCCGAATCTCGAAATGAGCGATTCCCACGCGGGGTCGACGTCGGAATCCGAAAGTCCCTCGACGAACGCGAGCCATTTCGCCCGCGCTTCGCGCTCTCCGGGGGTGGTGAGGTATTTGTTCGACGAGATGGCGTGCATCACTTCATGGAGAAGTACCTGAACGGCGAGATCGTCGAATTCCTCGTCGTTCAATTCGACGTTTTCGAGTTCTTTGAAGAAGGCGTCGAGATTGACGGAAATCTCCAAATCCACTCCGGAAGCGCTTTCGCGCATACCGCAGCTTCAGAGGAGTTTTCCGGGAACCGGAAGTTCTCACGAGACGATGTTCGCACGTTCGGAAATCGTATAATCCATGATGAGGAATACGTTGTCGATACGGGGAAACTCTTCGTTTTTCCGCTCGGGGAAACGGTGGCGTACGTAGCCGACCGCCATAGGGATTACGGTATTGCCGAGCAAGACGTCGAGACGGTCTTCCATTTCCGCCATTTTGCGTCCTTCGAATTCGCGGTACAGCCGAACGTCCTCGTCGTCCGGTTCGGCGACGAGAATCCCCTCCGAACGGGAAACGACGAAATCGCGGACGCGCTCGGCCGCTCCGAGCCGGTATGCGGATTCGAGAACGTTCGTCGCTTCCGAGACGTTTCCTACATGCATGTTCATGGTGTGACGCGGTTGTCAGAATTGGCCATTGCGATAGTTTATAACTCCATGGAACGAATAGTCAATATTCCACGGGGACAATCGCGATTTTCATCTTTCCCGAAAAACGTTCTCCGATATACTCCTTCGCGAAATCTACCGATAGAAATACCGCCGAATGTCCCTGACCGCCATACTGTTTTCGCTCGCCACGTTCGTTTCCACGTTCGCCGGAGGCCTCATTTCCATACGTTTCAAAGACCGGCTCCATTACGTCATGGCCTTTACGGCGGGCGTACTGCTCGGAGTCGTGACGTTCGATATTCTCCCAGAGATTTTCGAACTCGCGAAAGACGGCGGCTTCGACCCGATCGACGCCATGATCGCTTTGGCGGTAAGCTTTCTCGTATTCCACCTGCTCGAAAAAGCGGTGCTCATCCACCATACGCACGAAGGGGACTACGCGCACCACCACCATCCGAACGTGGGAATGTTCTCGGCGCTCGCGCTCATCGGGCACTCTTTCATGGACGGTATCGGAATCGGGCTTGGGTTCCAAGTGGACATGTCGGTCGGTATCGTGGTCGCCATCGCGGTAATCGCGCACGATTTTACGGACGGAATGAATACCGTCACGCTCATGTTGACGCACAAAAATACCGCGAAACGGGCGAAAACGTTCCTTCTCATGGATGCGGTCGCCCCCGTGCTCGGAGCGGCGTCCACGCTGTTTTTCACTCTTCCTCCGTACGCGCTCTTCGTCTATCTCGGCGTATTCGCGGGGTTCCTCCTCTACATCGGGGTAAGCGACATCTTACCGGAAGCGCACAGCCGCGAAAGTTCGTACCGAATGATTGCATTGACCGTCTTCGGTACCGCGTTCGCGTTTTTCGCGATCAAGTTCGCGGGAGGGTAAGACGCCTCCCCCCCCGTTTTGCTTTTACTGATTGTCGCGGCAACAGGCGGCCGGATACGCGTACGAATCGGGGTAACATCCCCATGCGGTGTTCCCACTCGCGTTTCTCCGTACGTCCATCATATAATGGGAATTCGCACTGCATGTCAAAGCGCTTCCGCCCGCTCACCACGATGGGTAAAAAAACGAATCCTGAGCAGACGGATAATTTCCGGCTACCCACACATAAGTTCCCGGATCGTACCCTGGCCTCCGAAGGGAGGCGAATCCACCAGTGAAGAGGTCTGGAAAGGTGCATTTATGGTATCCGGCATTGCACGAACAGGTCGTATACGTACAGGCGGCTGTATAATACGCATACTCTTGGCAAGCTCCGGCGGTCCAAACTCCGCGGCGGCCTTCGCAGGCGGATTTCTGAATCCCCACGTCCAAATCCTGAAGGGCCTGCACCATCTTGTTCCATTCGGAAAACGACACTACCGAACCGCTCGAGGCCGTTGCGGGGAATGCCGTGACGTAGGCGGAGTAACCCAAAGAAATCGCTCCGAGCATTCCGAAGAAGCCGAGGGCGAAGAGGGCTCATTTTTTTAAGGCGTCCATAATCGGAAAACGGGTTGGGGATAGGGGAACTGCCGCAGATGATATCGAAACGTTCAAAGAAAGTCAATCGTATCCGTTTTTAGCCAACGCACCCTTTGACTTTATCGGCTTTTCGGGTACTTTGAAGCCTTCGAAAATCCCGTGGATTTCCGGATTTTCTTTTTCAAAACTTTCCGATTCCGACCATGTCCGCCCGACTCATCGCCACCTCCATCCCGTATATGAACGGACGTCCGCACATGGGCCACGCGATGGAATTCGTCATCGCGGACGTGCTCGCCCGATATAACCGCGCCGCGGGAAACGAGACGTTTTTCCTTACGGGAAGCGACGAACACGGTTCGAAAATCTTCAATAAGGCGAAGGAACTTGGAGAAGATACCCTCACGATGCTCGACGCGAACGTCGCCACGTTCCAATCGCTCGAAAAAACCCTCTCCATCGCTTACGACGATTTCATCCGAACCACCGACCGAGCCCGCCACTGGAATACCGCCCAAGATGTCTGGAGGAAACTTTCCGCCAAAGGGGACATCTACAAAAAATCGTATACCGGCCTCTATTGCGAAGGTTGCGAAGCGTTCCTTCAGGAAAAGGATCTCGTAGCCGGCGAATGTCCCACCCATAAGAAAAAGCCCGCCGTCATCGAGGAAGAAAACTACTTCTTCGCGCTTTCGAAGTATTCCGACGTCCTCAAAGAACTCCTCGAAACCGACCGCATTAAAATTACCCCGACCTACCGCCGCAACGAACTCCTCACCTTCATTCGCGAAGGGCTCCAGGACGTGAGTTTTTCGCGCACCGCTGAGAAAATGCCCTGGGGAATCCCCGTTCCGGGCGACGAATCGCAGGTCATGTACGTTTGGTGTGACGCGCTGACGAACTACCTCTCCGGCGCCGGATATTCCTCCGACGAGGTCCGCTTCGCGAAATTCGGGCGCGTTTACGCCCACGTCATCGGGAAAGACATCTCCCGCTTCCATGCGCTCATTTACATGGCCATGCTCCTCTCGGCGGGACTCGAAACTTCAGAGAACGTCCTCGTACACGGCTTCGTCACGTCGAACGGCGAAAAAATGAGCAAATCCCTCGGGAACGTCGTCGATCCCGACGACGTGCTTGCCGAGTACGTTCCCGATGCCCTTCGGTATTTCCTCGCGGCCGGGGGAGGAAACATGGGCGAAGACATCGATTTCACCCACGAAGGCTTTAAAAATCTCTACAACAGCGCTCTCGTCAACGGTCTCGGCAATCTCGCGAACCGCACGAGCGTGCTCTTCGTTAAGAATTTCCCCGAAGGCGTTTCCACCGAAGGGTTCGCGCTTCCGAACTCCGTAAGCGCCGCGGTTTCCGAAGCCCACGCGAACTACCGCGCCGCCCTCGAAAGGTTCGAGACCAAAGAGGCCTACGCCGAAGTTACCAAACTCATCGACCTTGCCAACAAGCACTTCGACGACACGAAGCCTTGGACGATAAAAGAAGACCCGGCCGCCCTCCGCGATTCGCTTCTCGTCGCCGTCGAAATCCTCTACCAGGTTTCCGTTCTCG
>JAUPLX010000079.1 GCA_030836665.1 Patescibacteria group bacterium | reverse complement strand
CCACGGGCGCCACCGAAGCCGGACGGGAAATCGCGAGGCGGCTTACGGGCGAAGGATTTCGGGACGGAAACGAGGCTGTCGCCCTCTACGTAAAGGATCGTACCGAACAATCCGACATCCGTCGGAACGTCCTCTCGCATTCCCATATCCTTTCCTCGCGCTTCGACCTCTCGACTTACGCATACCAGTGCGCGCAGGGACTTTCGTTTGAGGAAGTGCGGAACGCGCACGACTATTCGAAAATCCTCCTCCCCGACGTCACCTTTCTCTTCGACGTATCGATGGAAAACGTCGAGAAGCGCCTCTTCGGACGTGGGGAAAAGAAGGAATTCTTCGAAGACCTCGCGTTTCTCGCGAAAGTCCGGGAAAAATACCTCGAAGCCTACGAAAAATTGAAAAACGAACGGGACATCCGGCTCATCGATGCCAACGGATCTCCCGAGGAAACCTTTGAGGCCGTAAGATCGGTGATCGATTCCCTTTCGTAGCATGCGAAGAGCGAAAACCAGCCATGCGGCCTTCACCCTCGTCGAACTCCTTATCGGGGTTACCGTCTCGGCCATTATCATGGCGGGGGTTTCGGTGTTCATGGGAAGCGGCATAGAGAGCGCGTTCAAGATACGGAAAGGAATCGAAGACAACCGCGCCTCCGGGGATTTCGACGCGGCGCTCGGAAAATTCGTGGCGTTCGGCGGGGAACTGCTCTATTCCGGAAGCTTCTCGGCCCCTTTCGGATCCGGCATCGTACTGAAAAACGCGAATCGGCCGATTCCCCTCGGCATCCTCGCGGTCGAAACCATAACCGGCGTCTGCGACGCGTATTCGGGAACTTCGGACGACCCCGGTATCGCCACGAAGCTTTCCATTATCGAAACGTACGCCCCGAACGGCATAGAGAACGCGGCGGGGCTTACGGTCGACCATACCGGCCACGTCGTCCGCAACGCGTCGGATGCGGTCGTGCTCGGAACCGGAAACGGCGGAAATTCCGGAGGAAACGGAACGGCGGGAACGTCTACGGAACTCTTTTACCCGTCGGCGGTACTGGATATGGGCGGAGGAAAATACCTCGTCGCGGATTCGGGGAACGACCGCGTACTCCTTTTGAACTGAGCCGTAGCGAGTACGCTCGTTGGGCCGAACTCGGGGATACGGCATCCCCATGCCATGGCGACCGACGGTACCGATATCCGTATCGCGGAAAGCGGACGGGTTTTCGGCATCCTCGGAAATCCGCCGTCGAACGGGAGCGTACTTTCCGGATCGTTCGATTCGACCGCCGCCTTCGCTTTCGATTCCGTCAAGATAACGCTTGGCGGAGGGCGCGTACCCCCTTCGGTTTTCTCGAACTATTCCTTCGATTTCACCGCCCCGGCAGGAACGGCGTTCGTCGTTTGAAGTACCGCGACGGTGTCTTTCTCGTGAGCGACGAAATCGTACGCGGTCGGCGACCGTGCCACGGTGTGAGTGACCGGAATCCCGGCATCGGCGGTAGCCAGCGCGTCCTATCAGGCCACCGTCCAATACTTTCTTTCCGGAACCGAGAAATACCGACGGACGATCCCCTACTTTACGGCAGGCGACGGCAACCCCCTCACTATGGGCGACAACGCCTACGAAGTCACCGACACGGGCGCGACCTACCCCGTCAAGGCGTCCTTCGGCGGAGGCGGATTCGTCTCGGAAGACCTGACGGCCTTCGGCAATCTTCCGAACGTAGCCGCAGCGGCTACGCGCATCGATTCCCCCCGCTTCGTCGAAGCGTTCGAAACCGCTTCCGACGGAAAGACCCTCACCGTCCGTTTCATCGAATTCATCCGTTACGATTGCCTCTCGGGCAATCACGTAAAACGGGAGCGGATATTCAAAATTCCGCTCCGGTAGTCCGCTGCGAAACAAAAAATCCCCAGCCTCTCGTGCCGGGGATTTTTTGTTTCGCCATTGGGTCTTGTCTTAGAGATCCGAGAAGTCGGAGGGAAGCGGGTCGTTTCCCGAAGAACTCGAACCGATATCGATCGTATCCTTCTTTCCGAAGAGCTTTCCGGAGAGGTCTTGGATAGTGGCGAAGATGGCCTTCGGGGAGACGTATTGGGAGACGTTGAGTCCAAGGAGGTCTCCGAGTTTCGGGGCGGCGAAGATGGAGATGACGATGAGGATGATTCCGAGAACCGCGTAACGGATGGAATTGATGGCCGGCTTCACTTTCTCATCCTTTCCGCCGGAAAGGATGAGCATGACGCCTCCCCAGATGATAAAGAGCACGGACATGAGGCCCGAGACGAGAACGACGAGCGCGATGGAAACGCGGATGATATCGTCGATTTCGTAGACCTTTTGGGAATCGAGGATGGCCTCGGCGGCGAAAGCGGTTTCGAAGAGCATGGAATACTGAAAAAAGGGCTCGTATAGCGGATACCGTTATAACCGAAGGTAGGGAAAAGTAAAATTTTCCCTCCAAAAAAACGGCCCTTCCGGACCGCTTTCCTTAATCTTCGATGATTTTCAAATTGACTCTCTGGTCGTTTTTTGAGCCGTATACCCGAAGGACGGTTCGAATCGCCTGAATCGTCTTCCCTTCCTTGCCGATAATCGTACCCATGTCCTCCTTGGCGACTTTGAGGGTCAATAAGGTTCCGAGTTCGTCTTCACGTTCCGTAATCTCAATCTGGTCCTTGGACTCGACGAGGGAGGATACGACGAACGTGAGAAATTCCGAGGCGCTTTGCATAGCGGGAAGAATGAGGCCTACTCTCTAAAAACGAACTAAGCGTTACGCTCGATGAGCTTCTTGAGGGTATCGGAATACTGCGCGCCGTTCTTGACGAACTTGTCGGCAGTCTCCTTGTCGAGGACGAATTCCTTCGTAATCGGATTGTAGTGTCCGAGAATCTGGAGGTATCCGTGCTTGGCAGCCTGGGAATGCTCCGTTACGACGATGCGGTAGAACGGAACGTGTTTGCGGCCAGCGCGGGAAAGACGGATCTTAAGCATGATATGGGGAGAAATATGGCCGGAGCCGGGTTGGTATTCTTGATGGTGCCCCGGACGGGACTCGAACCCGTACTCCGGAAGGAAAGGGATTTTAAGTCCCTCGTGTCTACCGTTCCACCACCGGGGCGGAAGGAGGAACCTCTTTAGAGGATTCCCTTTTTCTTGAGGGTCTTGATGGCGTTCGCGGAGAGGCGGAGACGGAACGTGAGCCCGGTTTCGGGATCGCGGACGTTGCGCCAAAAGAGGTTCGGATAGAACTTGCGCTTGGTGTGGCGAAGCGAGTGGGAAACGCTGTTTCCTACGGACGTCTTCTTACCGGTGAGTTGGCAGATGCGGGACATGGTATTCGGTTTAAATCGGAATTACGCTACCTTGATATCGACGCCGACTCCGGTCGGGATGTTGACGCCCTGGAGGAGTTCGAGGGTCTTCGCGGTCGGCTCGCTGATATCGATAATGCGCTTGTGACGGCGGATTTCGAACTGTTCGCGAGCGTCCTTGTTGACGAAGGTCGAGCGGTTGAGGGTGATTTTTTCGATCTTGGTCGGAAGGGGAATCGGTCCGACGACGACGGCGCCGGAATCCTTCGCGGTGGATACGATCTTTTTAACGGCCTCGTCAACGAGCTTGTGTTCGAAAGCGCGAACGACGATGCGGATGTTGCCGACCTTGGCGGTTGACTTCTTAGGAGTCTTTTCGGACATTCTCGGTATTGGTGGAAAAGTAAGGGGAATTTCTTTCCTCGCGATCCGGTCCGCCGAGGCGGGCCGGACACGTAAGGAGTGAAACCTGAAACGTGGAAGAGCGAAGCTTAGGCGATGACCTTAGCTACTACGCCCGATCCAACGGTGCGTCCACCTTCGCGGATAGCGAAGCGGAGACCCTGTTCCATAGCGATCGGAGCGCCGAGTTCGATGGACATTTTGATGTTATCGCCAGGCATGACCATTTCGACACCTGCCGGGAGCTCGATAGCGCCGGTAACGTCGGTGGTTCGGAAGTAGAACTGAGGCTTGTATCCCTTGAAGAACGGGGTGTGGCGCCCGCCTTCGTCCTTCGTGAGGACGTAGACTTCGGCTTCGAACTTGGTGTGCGGCTTGATGGATCCCGGCTTAGCGAGAACCTGTCCACGTTCGACCTGTTCGCGTTCGATACCGCGGAGGAGGAGACCTGCGTTGTCACCAGCCTGGCCCTGATCGAGCTGCTTGTGGAACATTTCGACACCGGTAACGGTGGTGGTCTGGGTATCCTTGACTCCGACGATTTCGATGGTGTCACCAACCTTGATGATACCCTGTTCGATCTTACCGGTAACTACGGTACCGCGTCCCTTGATGGAGAATACGTCTTCTACCGGCATGATGAACGGCTTGTCGAGAGCGCGTTCCGGAATCGGAACGTACTTTTCGATAGCGTCGAAGAGTTCGATGATGGTCTTGGCTCCGTAAGCCTTGTCCATATCGGTCGGGTTTTCGAGAGCCACGAGACCGGAACCACGGATGACCGGGGTGTCGTCACCGGGGAATTCGTACTTCGAGAGGAGGTCGCGGATTTCGATTTCGACGAGGTCGAGCATTTCTGCGTCGTCGACCATGTCGCACTTGTTCATGAAGACGACGATGTACGGAACGCCTACCTGACGAGCGAGGAGGATGTGTTCGCGAGTCTGGGCCATCGGACCGTCGGTCGCAGCTACGATGAGGATCGCGGCGTCCATTTGGGCGGCACCGGTAATCATGTTCTTAACGTAGTCCGCGTGACCGGGACAGTCGACGTGAGCGTAGTGGCGGGCAGCCGTGGAGTACTCGATGTGAGCGGTGTTGATGGTGATACCGCGTGCCTTTTCTTCCGGAGCGGCGTCAATCTGGTCGAAAGCGAAAACGTCGCCTCCGTACTTCTTGGAGAGAACCATCGAGATGGCTGCGGTGGTAGTGGTCTTACCGTGGTCGACGTGTCCGATCGTACCAATATTGACGTGCGGTTTGGAGCGGTCAAAAGTTGCCATGGGGCAAAAAATTATGGGGAATTAAAAAAGCCTATGAATTCTATGGAAAACGAGGAAAAAGCAAACCTATTTCGAGTGCGTTTTCGCCATTTTCTTCGTAATGCGGTCCATTGCGCGCTTGAGCTTCTTATGCGCGTGGGTGGTGAGTCTCGCCATGCTAGATCTTATTAAGATTAACGGAGTATTTCCGAAGCTTCGCGAGGACGAAAGTCATCGCGTTCTTGATCCAGAGAGTCTCCCCTTCGAAAGACGCGCGTGCCTGGAGCTTCTTGTAGTGCTTGATGGCATTGGCTACTTTGCCACCGCTCTTCGGTCCTTTTTTGTTGACCGAGTAGTTGAGGTAGCGGGGCCTTTTGTTACTGACTCCCATGGGAAGAAAAAAAGATTTACGGAAGATGCCCGCGATCGAGCTCATTACAAAGAAATGTCCGATGCTTGGCCATAAAACTGCCGTGCGCTATCGGTTCGCTCGTCGGAGAAAAAAATTGGTGGAGACTCTGGGAGTCGAACCCATGACCCCCTGCTTGCAAAACAGGTGCTCTAGCCAACTGAGCTAAGTCCCCGGGGGATGGCGTACTTCTTTTGCTTCAAGATGGCGGAGTTGACGGGGCTCGAACCCGCGACCTCTGCCGTGACAGGGCAGCGCTCTAACCAACTGAGCTACAACTCCAAGACGAAGCGGGCGAAGTATATTTTTTTTTAAGGGCGTTGCAAATGAATTTCAAAATTTTTAAGAAAATCCGGTTCGGCTCGGACCGAAAAAATCCGAAGCCGATTATGCCGCACGGCGGGCGAAACGGAAGGATGAGAGGAAGCCGGAGACGAGCGCGACGAATGCCAGCGCCGCCACGACGGAGAGGAAGGCTTCGGAACGTTCGACGAAGAACTTATCCACGAAAATGGGGAAATCGGCCAAAAGCGAGAAATTGACGCTTCGGATTACGAACGAGAACCCCGCGAGCGAAATGACGGCGGCGACGAGCGCGTAGACGAGTCCTTGGATGGCGAACGGGCCGTATACGAACCGGGCCCCTCCCCCGACGAGTCCGATAATGCGGATTTCTTCCCGATAGTAAAACACGCTGTTACCGATGGCGTTGTACACGATGGCGGCGACGGCGAAGAGGAATAATCCGACGACGGCGATGGTTCCGTACCGTATGGAGATGAGCACGTCGGTGAGTCCCTTGATCTTCTCGTATTGGGCCCGGTAGTCGACGATGGTCTTCTTTCCGGTTCCGGCATCGTATTGGACCGCGTCGCGGTGTTTCGACACGATGGCGTCGAGTTCGGCGTATTTTGCAATGGGAACGTTCTTGACGGAAACCGAGCTCGGGAGCGGATTGTCCTTGTCGCTCTCGATGACGCGGGCGAGTTCCGGATCGCGCTTTTTAAGAATCTCGAAGGCTTCGACGTTGGAAACGTAGCGCACTTCGACGCTCGGATCCACCGCACGGAGTCCGTTGGTCAACTCGACGATTTCGCTACTGGTGTCGGAATACCCGGAACGGAGATTGAGCGAAAGGGAGAGGCGGTCGGAGATGTTGCCGATAATGGCGGAGGCGACGTATTCGACGAAAAAGAGGACGTAGATGAAGAACGTCATGAGCGACAGCACGAGTACCGTCGAAAACGAAAGGAAGGAATTGCGCGCGACGTTTTTGAGCGCGTATTTGAATATTCGCAAGGAAACGGCGGTTAGTTTGCGGCATTGTACGGAAAAACGGCGATGGGCAAGGGCGGATTGGCAAAACCCATCCGGATGGACAGATCAAAAAATCCCCGGAAACGGGGATTTTTCTTTCGGGGCAAACCCTATGCTACGTTGACGTAGATGTCGCGGTACACGCGGCCGTCGAAACGGACGCGGCGCTTTTCTTCGAAGCTGACCTTCCCGTCCACCGTGGTGAAGAGGGTGAAGTCGCGTCCTTGGGAAACGTTGGTTCCCGGCCAGAACTTATTCCCCTTCTGACGAACGAGAATGCTTCCGGCGGAAACGGCCTCTCCGCCGAACGCCTTGATGCCGAGGCGCTTAGCTTGTGAATCGCGTCCGTTGGAGGTAGAGCCTTGGGCCTTCTTGTGTGCCATGGGTCTAAATGATTAGAAAAAAGGATTGAGTTAGGCAGTTCGTGTCAAACCGATGAGATTTCTTTGAAGATCGAGTACCGCAAGCGAGGCGTACTGTCGGTACGACGAGCGCGGAACGCAGATCTGAAAAGAAAGGTCGAAGGTTTCACGCGAACCTATCGGTTCGCGAAGCGGGCAAAGGCTTTGTTCGCTTCAGCCATCTTATACACTTCGAGCTTCTTCTTTACGGCGTTTCCGGTTTCCTGGGACGCTTCGATGAGTTCGGTAGCGAGGAAATTGTGGAATTCCGATCCGCTCTTCGCGCGGGCGGAAGCGAGAATCCAGCGTACCGCAAGAGCCATTTGGCGCTTCGGCTTCACTTCCTGGGGGACCTGGTAAATGGATCCTCCGACGCGCTTGGGGCGGACTTCGATCTTCGGCATGACGTTTTCGAGGGCCTTGTCGAAGACTTCTTCCGGATTCGCGTGTCCCTTGGACTTGATTACCTCGAACGCGTTCGAGACGATCTTCATCGCGAGGTATTTCTTGCCTTCTTTCATAACGTAGTTCACGAACTTCGCGAGACGTTCGTTACGAAGGTTGAGGGCAACGGTTCCTTTCGTGCTCATGGATGGGATAGTTGGTTAGTTCGGCTTATTTCTTAGCCTTGGGACGCTTCGCTCCGTAAAGCGAGCGGCTCTGTCCGCGTTTGTCGACGCCCTGGGTGTCGAGAACGCCGCGAACGATGTGGTAGCGTACGCCCGGAAGGTCCTTGACGCGGCCTCCGCGAACGAGAACGACGGAGTGTTCCTGGAGGTTGTGCCCTTCGCCGCCGATGTAGCAGATGACTTCGTACCCGTTCGTGAGACGAACCTTCGCGACCTTTCGGAGAGCGGAGTTCGGCTTTTTCGGGGTCATGGTGTAGACCTTGGTGCAAACGCCGCGCTTCTGGGGAGCGTTGAGCTCGCGGGTTTCGCGCTTGATGGTGTTCTTGATGAACTGGAGAGCCGGGGACTTGCTCTTTCGAGTCTTGTCCTTCCGCGGAGCGCGGACGAGCTGATTGATGGTAGGCATGGCTTGGTGGGAAAGAAACGGGAATTAACGCTTGGACCATTGGGAAGCCTTGCGCGCCTTGTGGAGACCCGGCTTCTTACGTTCTACGATACGGGAGTCGCGAGTAAGGAATCCTGCGCCGCGAAGCACCTTCTTCAAGTCCGCGGAAGCGAGAACGAGCGCGCGGGAAAGTCCGTGGCGAATCGCTTCGACCTGGGCGGATTCGCCGCCTCCGGAAACGCTGACTTCGAAGCGGGCCTTATCCTGCATGGAAGCGAGCTTAATCGGAGCGAAGAGTACCGTGAAGAGATCGCTGCGGCCGACG
This sequence comes from Patescibacteria group bacterium, assembly GCA_030836665.1. GTDB lineage: Bacteria > Patescibacteriota > Gracilibacteria > BD1-5 > UBA2023 > JANJWP01. Next base: position 6,186 of record JAUPLX010000079.1, on the reverse strand, counting down.
TACTGGTCGAAAGCCTTTCCGTTAATGAAGGACTGCCCGGCTTCGGTGAAGAAGCGGACCTGGGCGACGGCGGTCTTGCGACGGCCAACGGCGTAGAAGTACTTGCTTGCGGCGGACATACTCGGGGGTTCTAAAATTATACGGAAATGGTTTCGGGCTTCTGGGCTTCGTAGCCGTGGGCGTTTCCGGTTTCGAGCTTCATGCGAAGCATCATGCCGTCGCGGAGACGGTTTTTCGGAAGCATGCCGAATACGGCGTGGCGGACGATTTCGAGCGGCTTCTTCGCGCGGAGCTTGCCCAAGGTGATTTCCTTGAGGGAACCCATGTACCCGGAGTGGGTGCGGTAAACCTTCTGTTCTTCCTTGTTTCCGGAAACGGCGACCTTGCCGGCATTGAGGACGATGACGTAGGATCCGTTATCGACGTGGGGAGCGAAGTCCACGCGGTCTTTGCCCTTCAAAAGGACCGCTACGCGGGTAGCGAGCTTTCCGAGGTTCTGGCCTTCGGCGTCGATGACGTACCACTTGCGGTCTTGTCCGACGATCTGCTTCGGCATGAGGGTTTTCATGATTCTTTCGTTAGTTTGGCAAAATTACGCTTCGACGAGTTCGATCTTTACGATTTTAGCGCTGTCGCCATCACGGTACTTGATCGGGGTAATGCGGGAAAAACCGGACTTGCGGTCCTTGAATTTCGCGGCGCGTTCGAAGAGGAGAACGCTCGATTCCTTCGTGAAGAGGACGGAGCCTACTTCGCGGATGGCGTTGAGCTGGTTCTCTTCGTTCGCTACGTTGATGAGCTTGTCGATCATGCCGGTAATGGCAAGCGCGCGCTTTTCGGTAGTAACGACCGAGCTGTGGAGGAAGAAGCTCGTGAGGAGGTTGCGAATCATGGAATCGCGGTGGTCGCGGTCCTTCTTTTTGAAGTGACCGAACTTTTTCATGCGGTGGCGCATAGTCTGTTTTCTGGAAAATAGGGGAAAATCTGTACCTCTTTAGTCGTCGCCGAGGAGCTTGAGACCGCGTTCTTTGAGCGCGTCGCGTACTTCGGTCATCGCCTTCTTTCCGAATCCCTTAATGGAAGAGAGTTTGGCCTCGGTGCACTTGGTAAGCTGCTCGATGGAGAGGATTTCTCCGTTGACGAGAGCGTTCAAGGTGCGGGGCGAGAGGCCCATGATCTCGATCGGGGTGTAGGTTTCTTTTTCGAGTTCGCTCTTGATTTCGAGCTTCTCCTTTTCGATGATTTCCTTGATGTCGCCGATGAACTCGCCTTCAATCTGGAGCCCTTCTTCGTTGAAGAGGCGGAAGTAGGAGGTGAGCATGTCGCCCGAGAAACGGAGGACGTCCTGAGGTCCCATGACGCCGTTGGTGAGAACGGTGAGCTCGAGGGAGTCGAGGTTGGTCATTTCTCCGAAACGGAGGTTCTTCACTTCGTACTTCACGTTGCGGACCGGGGAGAAGTTCGCGTCGACGATGAGGACGTTCACGTCTTCTTCGCGTTCCTTGAGTTCTTCTACCGAGAGGTATCCGACGTGCTTTTCGATGCGGATGGAGAGGTCGAGGACGAATCCGTCGCGGTCGATTTCGGTGATGTGGAGATCCGGATTGTGGATCTTGATCGACGAGGAGCACTTGATGTCGGCGGCGGTAACCTTTCCGGCCTTGTTCTTCACGAGGTGAATCCATTCCGCACCGGAATCCGGCTTGGAAACGACGAGGCTCTTGAGGTTGAGAAGAATGTCGAGAACGCTTTCCTTGATACCCGGAATCGTTTCGTATTCGTGGCTGATGCCCTTGATCTTCACTCCAGTTACGCGGCATCCGGGAATGCTCGAGAGCATAACGCGGCGAAGGCTGTTGCCTACGGTGACGCCGTATCCGCTCGGAAGCGGTCCGACGACGAAGCGCGCCTCGTGTTCGGAAATTTTTTCCTGGACGATCTTAGGAACGCCGATCGTGTTATGGATAATGTGCATAGCTCGGGGAGGACGGTTAGGAATTCGGGGCCGATTACTTCGAGTAGAATTCGATGATTTTCTGTACGTCGATGACCTGGTCGAAGTCTTCTTTGGACGGGAGGGACTTTACCGTGATGGTAAGTTTCTTGGAATCCACTTCGAGCCATTTTGCCGCGGAAACGGTTCCGTTGGCGTTGGTCTTGACGAATTCTTCGAGTTCGAGGACGAGCGTCTTGTAGACGGGCGATTCTTTGAGCTTTTCGCGGATGGAGATGACGTCCCCTACCGATACGGCGTAGGACGGGATGTTCACCTTCTTGCCGTTGACGAGGAGATGGGCATGTCCGACGAATTGGCGCCCCTGCATGATGGTGCGGGCGAAGTTCGCTTTGAATACGACGTTGTCGAGGCGGCGTTCGAGAAGGGAGAGCATGTTCTCACCCAGGACTCCGTCCATGCGAACCGCCTTCTTGTAGTAGTTCGAAAACTGGCGTTCGGTCAGGCCGAACATGCGCTTGGCAGCCTGCTTCTTGCGGAGCTGGAGGCCGAACCCGGAGGTCTTCCCGAAACGGGAAGTGAGGGGCTTGCGGTGGTTCTGGGAAAGATCGTATTTTTCCGATCCGAAGAGGTTGATACCTTCTCTTCGGCAAAGCTTGGTTTTCGGTCCGGTGTAACGCATGGGGATTCTTGGGCTTTAAGGTAAGTTGGAACGGGGACTCTTAGAGGGAGCGAACCTTCTTCTTGCGGCATCCGTTATGCGGAACCGGGGTGATGTCGAAGATGGCGAGGAGGTCTACGCCGGAGCCGATGACTCCGCGAATCGCCTGTTCGCGACCGGAACCGATGCCCTTGACGTATACCACGGCCTTTTCGAGCCCGTGGAGGGTTTTCGCTTTGTTCACGGCGTTTTCGCTCGTGATCTGGGCGGCGTACGGGGTCGCTTCGCGAGCGCCCTTGAAGCCGGAGCTTCCGCCGGTAGCCCAAGTGAGGACGTTTCCGTCCTTGTCGGCCACGACGACGTGGGTGTTGTTGAGGGTTGCGGTGATGTGGACGACTCCTTCCGCGACATTCTTGCGGGTCTTCTTGGAGCGCTTGAGAACTTTTGCCATATGAGGACTGGGAAAATATCGGAGGGACTATTTCTTCTTACCGGCAATCGCGACGGCCTTGCCCTTGCGGGTGCGGGCGTTCGTCTTGGTGCGCTGTCCGCGTACCGGAAGGCGCTTCTTGTGGCGCTGTCCGCGGTAGCAGTTGATGTCCTGGAGCATCTTGATGTTTCCTGAGACTTCACGACGGAGATCGCCTTCGATGAGGTAATTCTTAAGCTCTTCACGGATGAGGTCGAGTTCCGCTTCGGTAACGTCGTCAATCTTGCGGTTCTTTTCGATGTTCAGTTTGGTGAGAACGTTGCTCGAAAGGGTACGGCCAACGCCGTAGATGTAGGTAAGCGCGATTTCTACGTGCTTCCCGTTGGGAAGGTTGACTCCGGCGATACGTGCCATAAGAATTCGGAAAAGGAACGGAAATTAAAACGGGAACTCCGCCCCGTTCCAGGGGGCGGCGTTCGCTTATTAGCCTTGGCGTTGTTTGTGCTTGGGATTCTCGCAGATTACGCGGACGACTCCTTTGCGGATGACGACGGCGCATTTCTCGCAGATTTTCTTCACGGACGGACGGACTTTCATAGGTAGTTGGGTTATTTCTTCCGAAAGACTATTCGACCCTTCGAAAGGTCATAGGGCGTAAGCTCGACGAGCACGGTATCCCCCTCGATGAGGTTGATGAAATGCTTGCGCATTTTTCCGGAAATGTAGGCATGGATGGTATATCCGCCGAATTCTTCCGGAATTTTAACTTCGAAAATAGCTCATGGAAGGGTCTTCACTATGACCCCCTCCACTTCTATCTTATCCTCTTTCGACATGGGGAAAGTGCGGGGTAACGTACGGCCGTACGTAAAAGAAAGCCAGCGTATTGTATGGAAAAAAGATTCCCAATCAAATTTATTTTTTAAGTTGCCGGAAAGCCTTTCCCAATGCTACTTACCGGAGTTTTGTTCCATCCTTCGCCGGATGATCGCGTTAATCTTCGCGTAGAGCTCCGGATGCTTTCGGGAAATCTCGATAATGGCATAGTCGACGATGACGAGAAGCCTGGTGGGTTCCACCGCACGGACGGTCGCCATGCGAATCCTCGGCTCGTGACCGAAGACCGCCATCTCCCCGACCGTTTCTCCGGCGTTCACGTATCCGAGGATGGTAGTACCGGTAGAACGGTCCTTGTATACTTTGAGGGACCCCTCTTTCACGACATACATCGCGGTGGCTCCGTCACCCTCCGAAAAGAGGAGTTCCCCGTTTTCGAGCGGCCGCTCTTGGCAGAACATTCCGAGCGTGTTCCTTTCCGATGCCGTAAGTTCCGCGAACAATCCGATATCTTCGAGCATACGAATGAAATAAGGATAGATTTACTTCCGTAAGACCATCTTATAGAATTCGAGGCGATCGCCTTCCTGGATTTTGACGTCTCCCTTGAAGCTGATACCGCAATCGTTGCCTTCTTCGACTTCGTTCACGTCGAGCGGCCCCTGCTTGAGATTGGTCACTTCTCCGGATCCGACCTTGCGGTCTTCGCGCACGACGCGGACCTTCGCGCGGTTCTCCGCCTTGCCGGACTTGATTCCGAGACCGATGATGAGCTTGTCCTTTCCGGTATAGAAGATGGCCTTGACCATGCCGGCGCCGAGATCGACGTCGTCGTACCGTACGTCGACCATGCCCGTGATGATGGATTCGACCTTTTCGATCACGTGGTAAATGACCTTCTTATCGATGAACTCGATCTTCGAATTCGCGAGAGTGGAACGCGCATGGTGGTTGACCGAGACGTTGTATCCGATGAGGAGGGCTTGCGAGGTTCCCGCCATGAGCACGTCGGAATCGTTGATGTCACCGACGCCGGAGTGGATGAAGGTAACTTTGGTTTCGTCGGTGGAAAGTTTGGCAAGGGCATGCTTGAGCGCTTCGAGGGAACCGTTGGATTCGCACTTGAGAACGATCTTAAGCTGCTTAAGGGAACCGGATTTGATGCGGTTCATCAGCATGTCGAGCGACGCGCTTTCGAAATTCCGGACGCTCTTGGTACTTTTGAGAAGTTCGTATTCGTGGGCTTTGGCGGCGGCGGTTTCCGCATCGGCGACGGCCTGGAGAATGGAACCCCCTTCGACGACCGTGCTCATTCCGACGACCTGCACCGGAACAGAAACCCCTGCCTCGTCGACGTTCTTGCCGCGGAAATCCTTGAGCGCGCGGATGCGTCCGTACGCGTTGGCGCAAACGACGTAGTCGCCCTTATGGAGAGTTCCGGCATTGATGAGGACGGTCGAGAGCGAACCGAGTCTCGGGTCGAGGTGGGATTCGATGACGGTACCTACGGCGGGGCGGTCGGAGACGGCCTTCAAATCCATGAGGTCCGTCGAAAGGACGATCATGTCGAGGAGCGTTTCGATACCGAGACCCGTATGGGCCGATACCGGAACGACGACGGTCGAGCCTCCCCAGTCTTCCGGTTGGAGCCCCTGTTCGGCGAGCTGTCCGCGGATGAGGTCGAGATTGGCGCCCGGCTTGTCCATCTTATTGACGGCGACGATCATCGGAACGTCGGCTTCCTTGGCGTGGTTGATGGATTCGATGGTCTGCGGTTTCATCCCTTCGTCGGCCGCGATGACGATGACCGCGACGTCGGTCAAACGGGCCCCGCGGGAACGCATGATGGAAAACGCCTCGTGCCCCGGAGTATCGAGGAAGGTGATCTTCTTGCCGTTGCGCTCGACCTGGTAGGCGCCGATTTTCTGGGTAATTCCCCCGGCTTCCCCGGAAGCGACTTGGGTCTTGCGGATGTAGTCGAGGATGGAGGTTTTTCCGTGGTCGACGTGCCCCATGATGGAGACGACGGGGGCGCGTTCGGTCATTTTCTCGACGTCGTCGTTCTTCAGGAGCGCCACGATGTCCCCTTCGAGAAGCGAGGACGCGGAAACGTCCGCGTTGCGCTCGCGGCTGACCTTGACCTGGAAAGCCTCGGAAATGAGGAAACAGGTGTCGAAGTCGATCTTCGTGTTGATATTGACGAGCATGCCGTTCTTCATCAGTTCTCCGATGACCTTCGGGAGCGGTACGCCGATTTTGTCGGAAAATTCCTTTACCGTGAGGATGTCCGGAATCTCGACTTCC
>JAUPLX010000078.1 GCA_030836665.1 Patescibacteria group bacterium | reverse complement strand
GTTTTCCTGAATGGGGGTCTTGGAGATTTTCCGAAAGTACAGGTCATCCTCAGGAGTGAACACGTAATAGTATCCGAGCCGTTCGAAAGAACACTCGATTTTGGCGATTTCTTTTTCCAAAGCCTCAATCCTGCTCGGAAGATAAGCGTATTCCGCAATTTTGCTCCCGATTTTTCCCGCTTCGTGATTGTAGGCGTATTGTCTCGAAACTTCTTTCGAAGCGCGATCCGTCAGATATTTTTCCGCGCGCGCTATTCGGTCGGCGAAATCGGATGACAAGATCATCCGAACCTTCGAGGCGTTTTGCAAAATCTTCCGCTGAGCCCGTTTCGACCAAATATCGTCATATCAGAATCCCTCGAAATGCCCGGAGAGGCGAATCGTGATTTTCTTTCGCAACTGGGCCTCCCGCTCAGTAAGGCTGGCGATTTCGGAAGGATCGACGGACGCGTATTTGGCCTTGAGCGTCTCAATTTCGGTCTTCATCGCGGAAACGTCAGAGGCGGAATATTCCCTTACCACCCCTTTTCCGATAAGAATACCTAAAAGTTTCGCATCGATATTTGCCAGTTCCGGCAACCGATCCTTTGAATCATGGGAAACGTTAGTATTCATATGGTTCGAAAATGAAAAACTCGGAACCATGCTACCACGGTTCCGAGTTTTTATCAAAAAATGACCTATAGCGAGACTTTCCCACCCAAGTACGGCTGGAGAACCTTCGGAACGCGGACGGTACAATCCTCGTTCTGGTAATTTTCGATAATGGCGACGAGCGCGCGTCCGCAAGCGAAGGCGGTGGCGTCGTTAGTATGGATGAGTTCGAGACTTCCGTCCGTACGGCGTACGCGGGTCTGGAGACGGCGCGACTGGTAGTCGGTCATGTAGTCGGCGGTGTGGGTTTCGCGGTATTTCCCCTGACCCGGAAGCCACGCCTCGATATCCGACCCCTTGGCGTTCGGCTTGCCGATGTCGAAGGTGCACTTCTGGAGTTTCTGATACGGGAGTTCCAGATTTTGCATGAGCCACTCTTGGATGCCCGAAAAGAGGAGGTGTTCGTCGTGGGAGGTTTCGGCGGTGGAGAAACTCTCCATTTCCATCTTGTCGAACTGGTGCATGCGAATGATGCCTTCCATGTCCTTGCCGTAGGTTCCAGCTTCGCCGCGGAAGCTCGTAGCGTATCCGAGATAGCGGACCGGCATGGCGGATTCGTCGAAAATTTCGTTCGCGTGCATCGAGCCGAGCACGTGTTCCGCGGAACCTTGGAGCCAAAGATCCTGCCCTTCGATCTTGTAGCGGTCTTCGCGCGGTTCGAGACGGTCCATCGCGTCGTACGGAGCGGTCTTGATCATGAACGGCGGAAGCACCGGCGTGAACGGCTTGGTCGACACCTTGAGCCCGTGTTCTTTGACGATGGAAGCGATGACCTTCTCGTCGCCGAGGGAATCCATCACCCAGTTGATGAGCGCGAATTGGAGGCGGACGATTTCGCCCTTGAGGTACGCGAAACGGGATCCGGCGACGTTGGCGGCGCGGTCTTTGTCGATCCATCCGCGGACTTCCGCGATTTGGGCGTGGTTTTTCGGTTCGAAAGCGAATTTGGTCGGCTCACCCCAAACGCGGACGACGACGTTCTCATCTTCGGAAAGCCCTACCGGAGTATCGGCGGTGGGGAGGTTCGGAATCTTCTTATAGATGGCCATGAATTCGGTCTCGACGGTTTCGAAACGTTCTTCGAGTCCGGCGAGCTCTTCCTTGATGGCCTTGGATTTGGCAATGAGTTCTGAATCCGGCTTTCCGCCTTTCATCATATCCGAAAGCTTGTTGCGTTCGGCACGGAGGTCGTCGACCTTACGCTTGAGTTCGACGCGTTCGGCATCGAGTTTCAACGCGAGGTCGAGATCGACTTTAGCGCATTTGTCAGCAACGGCCTTGGCAACGAGTTCGGGGTTGGAACGAAGAATCTTGATATCGATCATGGAAAGTTGGATGAGGTTCCGAAAAGCGAAAAACGGTCCGAAAACCGTTCGAAAGCCGGGAATACCCGCGAATTATAGGCAAAAATCCCCGGAATCAAGGGAAGAAACCTATTTCCGAAACACCATCACTCCGTCGTCCGGATCGGTCATGACGATTTCGTACGGAATTTTCCGTTCTGCGAGAAGCGCGTAGAAATCCTCCATCTTGTTTTTGAATTTCACCACGTCGTCCACGACCATCCATCCCCCTTTTCGGACGAGGGGCCAAGCGAGCGAAAAAAGCTTCGCGGTGGAACGTTTTTCGGCATCGAGGAATACGGCGTCGAACTCTTGCCCGGCGAGCGTCGGAACGTACGCGAGCGCGTCGGCGAAAACATGGGTGACGATATTCGAAAAACCCGCCCCGGCGACGTTCGCGATAGCGGCCTCGTAGGAGGGTTTGGAAAAATCGACGGTAATTACGGACGGTACGGCCCCGGCATGCTTTTCGAACGATTCGGATACGGCGGAAGCGAGCCAAACGGTCGAATATCCGTGAGCGGTGCCGAGTTCGAGCAGGCTGGAAATACCGTATTCGGCGACGAGGCCGGCGAGGAGTTCGGCGGTAGCCTCAGAGACGGAAGGGACGTTCGCGCGAACGTTACGGGATTTGAGGGTTCGGAGAAACGAACGGGTGACTGGGGACGGCATGAGAAAATCGGTTTCGACCAATATGCGCGAAAGGCGCGATTGCGCAAGTCCGGAGAAAATAAAACCGCCCCGACGGAGTGCGCCGGGGCGGTTTTTAAAACATTGCGTCCTAAGAAACAATCTTTATGCCTCACTTCTCCAATTGTTTTTTAAGGTCCGCCTGATCCGTCACCTTCGCGTCGGCAACGAGTTTATTGAATTCAGCCTGACTCATCTCACCGGCTTTGGACAGATTCACGGATACGTTATTCACGGATACGGCGTTCTTTGCCGGATTTACGGTCGGAATAGGATTTGCGGCAGGAGCCTTCTCGCCTCATTTCATAATGGATGAGACGGAATCGTGCTCGTCCACTCAAGCGCCGCCACCAATTTTATCCATTCCCTTATTCACGTTATGGTGAGCTAATTTTTGGAATTCGGTATCGAACGCGGCGGCATTGCCCGCACCCTTCAATCCCTTGACGTCATCGTCCGAAAGGGAATAGAGTTTTTGCAATCCTGCAGTGATTTTAGCGCGAACTTCTGGGGAGTTCAATGCCTGTTGCGGGGACATGCCGGTCTCATTTACGGCTCACTGCACCAATTCCCTCGCTAGTTTCGCTTTTCCGTCAATATCGGACGACGACAGGTTGGAACTGTTTATGCGAGCGAGCGTCTGATCCATTTTATTCAGGGCTTTTGATACTGCCGTATCCTGATATCCCATCGCACCAGCGAGCTTATTACCAAGCGACTGGCCAAGCTGAGAACTGTCCCCAACAGCCTTTTGCGATATCGCGGTGGATATGTTCGACCCCATGGTTTCAAGTCCCTTCATACTTGTCTTATGTCCTCCTCCAAGCGGTATGGGCATGTATTTCGGCATATCCATGGCGAGTTTGCCCATCGAACTTCCGAATTGGGAAATCGGTTCGACGGCCTGTTTCGTAATCTCGCTCGAACTCAACGCCGCCATGACCGACATCCAAAGCACGACGAGTGCGAGGATGCCGATAATGATCTTACCAATCGCCGAAGCGGCCAACTTTACGCCACCCTTAGCGGCATCTTTTCCGGTACCGGCGCTCTCCACGACGCCCGTGGGCATTCCGGATACGGTGATGGTCGTGGCCTTTTTACCGTCCGCGGTAGACCCGATGACGAAAGTGGATTCGCCCGGTTTTCCGCCGCCGCCCTTCACGTCCGAGAAAAACGAACTGTTTTCCGGAGTGAGTTCGGCATTCTCGGCCATCTTTACGAACAGGAGTCCAAATCCGAGCGCGGCGGAAACGTATACTGGAACCATGGCAAGCCCGATGAACGTAGCAAAGTCAGCCTTGCCCTTGAAGGTTTCGGCAAGTTTCCCCTTTCCTTCCATGAAGTAGAGGAGGCCGAACATTGGTGAGAAGATCGCGATGACCCAGAGATAGAAGGCTCGGGTAAAGAGTGCGAACGTCAAGGCCAACACGAGGAGGGCGAAGACGATGAGGAAGAGCATCCAAAGCCCGAGGTTGATGACCATGTCGGAAATGCCGGCGATTGAACTCAGATTGATTTTGTCGATTTTCTGATAGTCCTGAACCTTGAAGATGCCGTACGCATAGAGATTGAGGATTCCGTACGCCCCCTTATCTGAAGCGAGCGCGTCCTTAAAACTTACCTGATGAACGGCTTTCTTGTCTCCACAATCGAAGAATTTCCCCACTACTCCGGCCTTACTGTCCCCTCCTCACTCGGAAAGTTTGTCGAATTTAAGCGTGCACTTGTCGGGCATTTCGAACGTCGCTTCTTTGGTATTCTTATCCACTCCCCCTTCCAGCATATCCGCCGGCAATCGCAATACCGAGGCGGTAAGGAGATTGGAGATCGAGAGGACTCCGCTTACGATGAACCAGGTGAACGGAACGATGAGGATTCCCGTGACAAAACGCGGGAGGGCCTTCTTCATGGCGTAATGGTCTCAACCGGCGCCGAAAATGTTCATGAACGCCATGGCGATGAGCAGGAAGGCGAAAATGACGTAGACGAC
>JAUPLX010000077.1 GCA_030836665.1 Patescibacteria group bacterium | reverse complement strand
TCCCGGCCCCTTTCCGCGGATGTTTTCTATGAACCAGTTCCGTACCGTGCCGACGTCGGAAACGTTTCCGGCTTCGTCCGTGAGGATTCCTTCGGAGAGGAGTTTCCGATATATGCGTTCGCAGGCTCGGGTGAACCCGTCTTGCGGTTTCTTTCGGAAGGAAAAGAGCGCCGCGGCGTCGGTCTCTTCGACGGTTTGGAGATATTTCGCCAATCGGAAACAGAGGTCGTAGAGGTCGACCGATTCCTGATGGAACGTCGCGTCCGGAAATATCCAATCCCGCTCTTCCGCTATCCGGGTAATCGTCGGCCCAGCGCCGTAACACCGGTAACGGAGGCAGGTCTCGAAACCCTTTTGACGCCGCGAATGGTAGACCGAACAGGCATGCCCGATTCACGAAGCGTCGAGGTCGAGGTATTCGCACACCGCATTCGCCGTTTTTACGAGCGTTCCGGCGGAATTCTCCGGAATTTCCAGCGCCACGCAGCAAAATCCCGCGCATTCTTCGCAACGGTTGGAAAAATCGAGTCGGTCGATTTTCTGTGCGTGGTCATCTCGGAGGTCCATGCATATTTTTTACCTGCCATAAATCCGTTGTCAATACGGTATTGCGCAGAGTTCCCGGCTTTTCGCGAGCGTTCCGGTTTTTTTTGACTCCCCACGTTTTTCCCCTATAATCGGGCGCGCTCCTAAAGAATACCCTTTTCCACAATGCTCCGTTTTTTCCGAGAGTCCGTAAAAGAGTTCGACCACGTCGTTTGGCCGACTAGAAAAGAAACCGTACGGTATTTCACTATCGTCCTCTCCACGATCACCGTTTTTACCGTTTTCCTCTTCATTATCGGAACGGTTTTCTCGACCTCGCTTTTCAGCGCCCGTTCGGCCATCCGCCCGACTACCGCGGCTTCGCTTCCGGCTTCCCCGGCGACGCAGGCCGTTCCGGACATCGATCTTAAGGCCCTTCAGACCGAATTGGCAGCTACCGGCGCCGCGAAATAATCGAAAATCCTTTTTTTCCTCCCCATGTTCGATTCCCTGACTAATGAAGGCGGAGAGTGGTACGTCATCCGCGTCATCTCCGGAACCGAAGAAAACGTCCGCCAATCGCTCATGCAGCGCCGCGAAGCGTTCGGACTCGAAAAATTCATCCTCGACGTCTTCGTTCCCACGCACGACGCCATCTCCATCCGTGCCGGAGGAGTGAAAGTGAAGAAAAAGAAAAACATCTTCCCGGGGTACATCCTCGTAAAGATGGTCGTCACCAACGAATCCTGGTACATCGTCCGCAATACTCCCAACGTTACCGGATTCCTCGGAGCCGGAACCGTTCCGGTACCGGTACGCGGCGAAGAACTCGAACAGCTTAAGGGCGTACTTACCGAACGCAGCGAAGAATACACCACTTCGATCCGCGTCGGCGACAACGTCGTACTTCTCGCTCCTCCTTTCGAAGGCAGCGAAGCCACCGTTACCGAAATCAACGAGAGCAAGGGGATGCTGAAGGTCAACGTCAACCTCCTTGGCCGCGACACCCCCGTGGAACTCGATTTCGGAAGCGTCAAGGCGAAGAAATAACCGTTTCTCCCATGCGGGCGGTATCCATATTCCTTCTTTCCCTCGCGGCGGTCTCCACTATCGGAGCCCTCGCGACGGCGTTCCATCCGCCGTATAAGAATGCTCTCCGGGACCTTCGCGCGAAGGCGTTCCCGGAGTTTTCTCATAACGAAGCCGCTGTTCCTTCGGACGAAAAGGTTCCCGCTTCGGCCTTGTCCCGTCCGGGCGACGTCGAACTCGCGACTTCCATCGACCGCATGGCTGCGGGAATCGACGCTCTCGTGGCTACGGCAGGATCGGGCGGAATCACCGTTCCGGTTGCTCCTACCGCCTCCGGCGCGGTCACCGGAACCGGGACGAAACCCGTGCCGTCCCCCAGTCTGGCGATGAAACCCGCTCAAGAGCCCGAAGAGCCGTATCCGCTCCCCGGAGTGCTTCTCGCCCGGCTCATGCCGGACGTATTCCCGAAAAAGATTGAAAACAAGGGGATTTTCGATATACATATTTTCCGTAGCATCGAGTATTCCACGTACGCCGACGAAAAAACGAAAGCCAAATTCTATGCGTTTTCGGAAAGTTATGGCGTAATGCTGACGAATCTTAAGCTCGTCTCGCCCGTATACGGCATTCACGAAACCGATACCTTCTTCTCCTCGACCTTCTTTTTGAATCCGACGAACAAGAAAGACACGACCGTACGTTTCGTAACCGAACTCGAAGGGCGCGCCGTCGGAATCGAAGTCCCGAAAGCCGCGTATCCGAAGTTCAAGAAGTTCCTATTACAGCAATAACCGCCGATTTCCATGTCTAAGAAGACCCTCCTTACCGCCGAAGGACTCGCCGATATCCAAGCCGAACTCGCCAACCTCAAGGAGGTTCGCCGTATCGAAATCGCCGAAAAACTCAAAGAAGCCATCTCGTTCGGTGACCTTTCGGAAAACTCCGAATACGAAGACGCCCGCAACGAACAGGCGCAGGTGGAACTCCGCATCATCGAGCTCGAAGACATCCTCAAGAACTACGAACTCGTCGATTCGAAAAAGGCCGCCAAAAAGCGCGACGTCGTAGCGATCGGAAGTACCGTCGTAGTGAAGAACGCCGATGGCGAAAAGGAAACCTACAAGATCGTCGGACCGACCGAAACGGACATCTTCGAAGGAAAAATTTCCAACGAATCCCCGATCGGTTCCGCCCTCATCGGAAAGGTTCTCGGCGAAACCGCCGTAGGCAAATCGCTCGGAGGGGCGTTCAGTTTCGAAATCGTCGAACTCAGATAATCCCGCTATGTCCTTCTTTCGCGAAAACCTCTTTCTCATCCCGATCCTCTCTTGGATCATGGCCGTTCTGATTAAGGGCGTATATTTCGCGTACAAGGGGAAATTTTCCGTTTCGAGCGCTCTCGGATCGGGGGGTATGCCTTCGGTTCACTCGGCACTCGTAACGAGCCTTACGACCGCCATCGGTATCAAGTACGGCGTGTTTTCCGATCTGTTCATCACCTGTCTGGTCTTTTCGACCATCATCATCTACGACGCGATCAACGTCCGGTTCGAAGCGGGGCTCCATGCCCGGGCGCTTAACAACCTTCGGTGCAGCAAGGAACAGAGCACTGAATACACGTTCAACGAATCCATCGGACACCTTCCGGAGGAAGCCTTCGTCGGAAGCGTCGTCGGAATCCTCACCGCCGTCATCTTCATGAGTTTCTAATGGCCGTATCCGTACACGACGAGTCCGCGATCAAAGCGCTTCTCTCCGAACTTGGGGAGAAGCCTTTTCGATATGCCCAAATATCACAGGCGGTCTACAAGGACGCCGTCCCCGACATCGACTCGATTACGACCATCTCCAAGGAACTCCGCGAAAAACTGAAGCCGGAAGTATTCTTCTTCACGCTCAAATTGCGCAGCGAGGAGACCTCCGACAATGGGCAAACGACGAAATTCCTCTTCGAAACGCACGACGGCAAGCTGATCGAATCCGTCATCATGCGGCATCTTTCCGGACGGAACACGCTCTGCGTATCGTGTCAGGCGGGTTGCCCCATGGGCTGCAGTTTTTGCGCCACGGGGAAACTCGGGCTCTTTCGGAACCTGACCTTCGCGGAGATTCTCGAGCAGTTCGATTTCGTCGCGAAACGCCTCGCGAAGGAAGATCGCAAGATCCGCAACGTCGTTTTCATGGGAATGGGGGAACCGTTTCTTAACTACGAAAACCTCAAGACGGCCATCGACGTTCTCTGCAATCAGAAGAAATACGACATTTCGAACCGCCGCGTCACGGTGTCGACTTGCGGAATCGTTCCCGGAATCGACCGCTTCGCCGTAGATTTTCCGCAGACCTCCCTCGCGATATCCCTCCATGCTCCGAACGACGAAACCCGCAAATCGATCATGCCGGTAGAAAACACCTACCCGCTCTCCGATCTTATGGCCGCGCTCGACCGTTACGTCGAAAAAACCAATAAGCGCGTCTTTTACGAATACATCATGATTTCCGGAGTCACCGACCATCCGCGTTTCGCTCCCGAACTCGCGGAACTCCTTCGGGGACGGCTCGCGCACGTGAACTTCATTCCGTACAATCCGGGAGAAGGAATCATGGGGAACGGCATGCTCCCGACCTCGAAGCTCCTCATTAAAAAATTCCAAGACGCCCTCGAAAAGGCCGACGTTCCTTCGACCGTCCGGCATACCATGGGCGACGATATCGACGCCGCCTGCGGGCAGCTCGCGATGAAAGAGAAGGGCGAAAGCCTCGCTACCGAATCCGGAAAGAGCATTTCGTCGGCATTTTCGAAAAAAGCGGAGTAATCCTTCCGGAATTCGGGACTCCGTCGTTTGCGAATATCCGCAGGACGTGGCGGGGTCGCGGCGTGCAAACGCCCCCCAGGGGACCTTCTCTTCCCGCTTCGCGGGAATTCACCTTGTCCTCGGACGGAATCGGCGACCGTCAGCACTAGCAAACAATCCGCAGACCGGCGCAAGCATTTCATAAAAACCAATTCGCTTGCGCCGGTCGAGGACGTTTGCGTGCGACGGTCCCGTTCCGTCCTGCGGATTGTTTGCTTACGCTCACGACCCCGCCACGTCCCATAGGCATTACGAGAACGGAGTCCCGAATTCCGAACACCCCCAACCATTTTTCGAAAATGACGAACGAAAACCTTCCCGCATCCAATTTCCGCCTCTTCCTTTCCGTTATCCGGCGACAGGAATCCCTCCCGCGAAGCCTTCCGGTACTCGCGTTCCTCTTGGTTCTCTACGTGGCTTTCAACGTGAGCGAACCGTATTTCTACAAGCTCTTCATCGACGTCGTCGAGGCGGTGCTTTCCGGCAATATTCCCGCTTCCGATTCGGTTCCGCTCTTCGCCAAGTACGCGCTTCTTTGGGGAGGCCTCACCCTCGCGTCCATTTTCGCCGCGCTTTCGTACCGGCACCGGATCTGGAGTCTCGGGAATCTCGCTTGGGGAGCTTCCGTAAGGCGGGTGCTCCACGCTTTTTTCCTCATGCCCTACGATTACCACGTTTCCGTGGACGTAGGGGAAAAAGTTCGGATTTCGGAACGGGGTCCGAATGCCGAATTCCATATTTTCGAAAAATTCTTCGTTACGGTACTGCCGCAGTCCGCCGTTTTTCTCGGGTTCCTCTCGCTCGGGCTCTACGTCGATTACCGGATGATGCTCGTAGTTCTCGCATTCATTCCGCTGCTTGCCCTCGTATCCGTCACCGTAGGGAAACGCACGCACAAGGAACAAATCATTGCGAACGACTATTGGGACCGCGCGAGCGGCAGACTTTCCGACGCGCTCCAGAACGTTCGGGTAATCCGCCTCTTCGTACGGG
This sequence comes from Patescibacteria group bacterium, assembly GCA_030836665.1. Taxonomy (GTDB): domain Bacteria; phylum Patescibacteriota; class Gracilibacteria; order BD1-5; family UBA2023; genus JANJWP01. The sequence continues at coordinate 7,205 of JAUPLX010000077.1, read as the reverse complement.
AAACGCCCGAAGAAAACCGGATCAATACCCTGAACCGTGCCGCCATCGACCGCCAATACCGGATCAATTTTTTCTGGGGAGTACTCGAATCCGGTCGTGAATTCCTCGAATTCGTCGTGAAGATCGCCGTCATGCTCGTCGGAACCTACTACGTCCTCCACGGCAAGCTTTCGGTGGGCGAACTCTTCCTCTTCGTCGCCCTTTCCGGACGGTTCTACGGGCCGCTCCAGGCCATCGAATCGGCATTGCGCGAAATCCTCTCGAAGCTCGCCGATTGCCGTAAGGCCGAAGATCTCGTTTCCGCCCAAAAGGAAATCGACGACGGAAAAGCCGTTTTTCCCGGAATCCGCAAGAAGGTTTCTTTCGAAAACGTCTCGTTCCGGTATCCCGGAAACGACCGTTCCGTCCTGGAAAACGTGACGCTCGAAATTCCCAAGGGCGCCCGCGTGGCGCTCGTGGGGCATACCGGTTCCGGAAAATCCACCATCGCGAACCTCCTCCTCCGTTTCTACGATCCCTCCGAGGGGTCCGTTACGGTCGACGGGACGGATATCCGCGATTTCTCGCTTTCGACCTACCGTGCCAAGTTCGCCGCCGTTTTCCAAGATACGACCCTCTTTAACGACACGCTCCGCGCGAATCTCGAATACGTCCGGGACGGAATTACGATGCAAGAAATCGAAAAGGCTTGCAAGGAGGCTGAAATCCTCGATTTCATCGAGTCCCTTCCGGACGGGTTCGATACGGTAGTGGGGGAGCGCGGGCTCAAGCTTTCCGGCGGGGAAAAACAGCGCGTCTCCATCGCGCGCGCCATCCTTTCGGACCCGGAAATCCTCGTATTGGACGAAGCGACCTCCGCGCTCGATTCCCGTACGGAATCCCGGATACAGAAAGCCTTCGACGCCCTTATGAAGGGGCGGACTTCCCTCGTTATCGCCCACAGGCTTTCCACCGTCGTGTCTTCGGACCGTATTTTCGTCATCGATTCCGGTCGCATAGGGAGCTTCGGAACCCATGCGGAACTCTACGAAAAAAGCGCTTCTTACCGGGAATTGGTGGATGCGCAGAAGAACGGATTCTTTTGCGACGAAATTCTTACCGAATCGCCTTGAAAATAGGGTGAGGAATCGTAGAATCCCCTTTGTCCCTAACGCATTCCATCCTATGGCCGACGCAATGGTCCGACATATCGGAGAAATCGAGGATCTCAAGTACGCCGGAAAGTACGACGAGGCTCGAAAACGGGTGGAATCCTACCTTCTCAAACACGCCGACGACTACCGCCTTTACGAAGAGCTCGCCGACATTTCGCTCTACGAGGGCGATCTCGACCGTGCGGAAAATTCCATGGAAGTCGCGCGAAAGCTCCATCCCGAGTCCGCGACCGGGACGTACCTCATGGGATACATCCTCCTTTCCAAAGGGCGTTTTTCCGAGGGGGTGGAACTCCTGCAGAAAGCGAACGTGCTTTTTCCGAACAATCCGGAAATCCTCCGCAATCTCGGATGGGGATGTACCGTTCTCGGGGAAGTTTCCAAAGGCATCGTCCTCCTCGAACGCGCGCTCAACCTCTCTCCGGACGACGCGCTCATCATGGAAGACTTGGGAGTCGCGCTCATTTCCGACGGACAGCTCATGTCCGGGGAAGAATATCTCCGCAAGGCCGGAAAAGAAGACCGAATCAGCGAACTGAAGGCCATCATGCGTTCGGTTTAGTTCTCCTTCGAAATAAGAATCCCCGTGCCGCGGCCATCCGCGGCCTTGTCGTAAGTAACCGATCCACCGTGTCCTTCAAGCTCCAATCCCTTTCCGAGTACGACCGCTTCGTCGCCATCGATATCGGCGCGTACCGCGTCAAGGTACTTATTTGCGCGGTCGAAGGGGGAAGTCTCCGGGTATACGGAAGGGCTTCGACGCGGCAATCGAAAAAAAACGTCATCGCGGGGGAAATTGCCGATCTCGCGGCCGTTTCCGATACCGTCCGCCGGACGATCCTCAAGGCCGCCGAAGGTCTCGAATCCCTTCCGGAGGAGGTCGTTCTTTCCATTAATTCCTCCGCGCTCCTCTACGATTCCATCGGAACGAACTATATTCGAAACGACGCTGAGGATTCGATTACCATGGAGGAAATCGATCGGATGATCGCTTCGACCGAAGGAAAATCCCTCGACCGCGTACGTTCCAAGGCGGAAGAGCGTTTCGACCTCGGGCCCAACGAACTCCGGCTCGTCACGACCTCCCTCACTTCCATCGCGCTCGACGGGAAGAAGGTTTCCAATCCGGTCGGGTTCACGGCGAAGAACGTCAAGCTCACGCTCGTGAATTTTTTCGTTCCGCAATCCACTTTCCAGGCCCTCTCCCTCATCGTCCGCGACCTTTCGATGAAACTCGTTTCGGTCATCCCGGTTCCGGTGGCACTGCCGAAACTCATCGAAGAACGGAGCGAGGCTTTCGACGCCAACGCGTTCGTCGACGTCGGATATTCGCGCGTTACGGTCACCCTTTCCGACCGGAGCGAACTTCTCGGGGCCGTCGTACTCGATTTCGGATATTCGCTTCTCGAAGAATCCCTCCGGAAAGAAGATTCCGCCCTTTCCGGATTCGATATCGAAGACCGTCTTTCCCATCCCGAGAAATACGCGCTCGAATACCAGTCTTACGCGAAGTTCCACGACCTCGTGTCCGACGGCGTCCGTATCGCGCTCAGTGAAATCGCGAAGAGCGTCCGCATTCGGAACTTCTTTTTCTCGGGCGGTGGCAATACCGAACTCCTCCGGAATACCTTCTCCGAAAAATACGATCCCACCGGTTCTTGCAACGTGGCGTCACTCCCGGGGCTATCGGAAGATTCCGATCCGTCCTACGCGCTCTGCGAGGCCGTCGCCGTCTGTGCGAAAGAATTCGCCTCGCTCCGGAAAGACCCCATAGCCCGAATACTCCGTTACGTCATCTACCGGTATGAATAAGCGCCGGATAACGCTCACGCATCACGACAACCTTCTCGACGTTTTCGAGAAGGTGGCGCTTTTTCCGGACTCGATCGTGACGATCGAAACCGAATCGTGTCCGACTATCGCGAATTTCCTTTCGTTCCGCATCCTCTTATCCCGTTTTCCGGATCGGAAATTTCAAATCGTCACTTCCGACCGCCGGTTGAAACGCATTTCCGAATCCCTCGGAATTCGGACGTTCTCCAAGAACGGCGACCTCGAATTCGAAACCGCCTACGCCGAAAAGAACCTCCTCAAGCACAACTTCACGTTCTTCGAATACCTCGCCTACGAGATGCGGAAGTTCTTCTCGTATTTGGCTTTCCGTTTCCAAAAACGCCGCAACGTCTACAAAGGCCGCAAAGTCGCGCGTGATTCGGGAGCGCTCCTCCTCGTTCTCGGGCTGGTCATTTCGCTCTCGCTTCTCGCGTTCATTTTCTACTTCGCGGTATCGAAGACCTACGTGTACATCACGCCCGAACTCTCGATCCGTACGACCTCGCGCAACCTCGTATTTACCGAACGGCAGGAAAATACCATCCTCGATACGAAAAACGTCGTTCTCGTACGGAACGTCGAATTCGAAACCGAAATGGACCACTCGTTCAACGTCTCCACCTACGATACCGGATCCGTACGTTCGGCCCACGGAAAGATCGAATTCTTCAACGAATTGACCACCGAACAGGATTTCCGTCCGAATACCCGCCTCGTTACCGAAGACGGCCTCGTTTTCCGAACGAGCGGATGGGTGAAAATCCCGGCTACGCGCACCCAGTCGGGAGAAACGATTATCGGAAAGACGCAGGCTGCGGTCTATGCCGATATCTACGACGCGAAGGGCGACCTCATCGGCGTTCGGGGAAATATCGCGGAAGGCGTCGTCCTCTCGGCTCCGGGATTGAAATTCAACCGGGACAAGATCTATGCGAAAACGCTCGAGGCTTTCCGTGACGGACAAGATCCTACCGTGAAGATCGTGACTGCCGGGGAATTGGATAAGTTCAAGGCCATTCTCGCGGAGAAGCTCCGAATGAAGGCGATTGACGGATTGAAAGCGAAAATCCGCGATACGAGCGCGCAAGCCGGAACGACCTACGAAATCATCCCGATCGACGACAATATCAAATATCCGGCACCGACTATCGTTACCGGTAGCGGAATGGGCGTCGGATCCCGTCGGGGGGACGTTTCGTTGCACGCGAAAGCCAAAGCTTCCGCCTACGCGTACGACAAGGGCGCGGCGGTATCCTATCTGACGAGCGTGTTGCGCGACAGCCTCCTCTACGGAACCGAGAAACTCCATACGGTCAACCAGGATTCGTTCCGTATCACGAACATCCTCTTTCAGAACGCGGCGTCTTCTTTCTCCATGAAGGCGACCGCCGAACTCGACGCGAGCATTTCGTACAACTTCGAAGACCCGACGAACAACCTTACGAAAAAATTGAAGAACCTCATCGTCGGAACGACCGAAAAAGAGGCCACCTCGATACTGCTTAACGATGGAAACGTCGCGGGCGTCAAACTTCGCTTCTCGCCGTTCTGGCTCACCCGGGTGTCTTCGAATCCCGACGCGATCGAGTTCATTATCGAGAAATAGAAAGGGGATGACCATGAAAACGGGATTATCGAAAGAGTCGAAAAGGGATGAGGTTTTCTTAATTGGGAAAGGCGGTCGCGAACGTAAGCAAACAATCCGCAGGACGGAACGGGACTGTCGCACACAAACGTCCTCGACCGGCGGAAACGATACGACCATAAAGAAGCGCTTCCGCCGGTCTGTGGATTGTTTGCCAGTGCTGACAGTCACCGATTCCGTCCGAGGACAAGGTGAATTCCCGCGAAGCGGGAAGAGAAGGTCCCCTGGGGGGCGTTTGCACGCCGCGAACCCCGTCCCAATAAGAAAACACCGTATTCTTCGACTCTTTCGATAATCCCGTTTTCATGGTCATCCTCGCTTTCGAAACCTCGTGTGACGACACTTCCGTAGCCGTATTTCGGGATACGGTCCTTTTGTCGCTCGTGACGGTCTCGCAGATCGCGGAACACGCGAAGACTTCCGGAGTCGTTCCGGAGGTGGCGGCCAGGCTCCATGCCAATAACGCCCTCGGCGCGCTTGGGGAAGCTTTGGAGAAAGCGGGCGTATCGCTTCGTGAAATCGACGCCGTCGCGTGTACGGCGAACCCCGGTCTCGTCACTTCGCTCCTCGTAGGGAAAACTGTCGCGAAAACGCTTTCGGAAACCCTCGAAAAACCGCTTCTCTGGATCGACCATATCGAAGCGCACATGTTCGCCAATTACCTTGAGCGCGACGAATCCGACATCCGTTTTCCGGCGGTATGCCTGACGGTTTCCGGCGGACATAACGAAATATATCTTTGGAAATCGATGTTCGAGCGCGAACTTTTAGGCGAAACGACCGACGATGCGGCGGGGGAGGCTTTCGATAAGGTGGCGAAAGCCATGGGTCTCGGTTTTCCGGGCGGACCCATCATTTCGGAGTTGGCTTCGGAATATTCGGGCGAGTATCGGGGGATGTTTCCCATAGTCATGCTCGGGCGCGACAGTCTCGACTTTTCTTTTTCGGGATTGAAGACGGCGGTCAAGCGCGAAATCGACCGCCGCATGGCCTTAAATGTTTTCGAAGGGGGGGATCCTGACGGCGTCGCAGCGACTTTAACTTCAGTTAGGAGCCAGACCCGTCAGGATTCCCCCCTTCCGCGACTGGGTTTGGACGATATGCGCGAAATCGCGTTCGAGTTCGAAAGGACCGTTACGGAAATCCTTTCCCGCAAGCTGTTTCTCGCCGCCGAGAAGGTCAGTACGAAAAATCTCGTGCTCGCCGGGGGCGTCAGTGCCAACGATTTCCTTCGGAAAACCATTTCCGACCGTGCTGAGAAAGAGGGGTTCGATTTCGTTTGTCCCGTATCGAAAACCTATTCGCAAGACAATGCGGCAATGGTGGGCATACTTGCGTATTACCGTCTGCGTGAAGGGGGAACTGCCCATTCCGAAGCGTAAGCGCCCCGGATCGTCCGTCCGCGCACCTCTTGCTTTCGAAAGGAAAGCGGATATCCTGTGCGGGCTTTATTTTTTCGTTTTTCAAACATGCCGAGAAAGAATGCCACCCTTACGGTCGAAGAAACTCCCGTTACCGTAGCGAAATCCTCCGAATCCTGCTGCTCTTCCGACAAGAAATGCTGCGGTGCCGCCGGCTTGCGCATTTGGTTGGCCGTATTCGTCGTCGTACTCGCACAGGTCGTCTCCACCGCGTTCTTTTCCGATCGTTCGGTTCAGAAATCCTTGGAAGCGATCAAATCCTTCGAATACGAACAGCGCGGAGGAAAGGAGACCTTCGACCTTCTCAATAAGGCCCAAATCCTTCAGATCAAGGGACAGCTCGACCAGATCAAGAGCTACGTAGAAAACGCCGAGAAGGATACTCCGGCGAAAACCGATCCTTCCGCGGCACCGACTTCCGAATCGAAGACGATGTCCCAGGAAGAAGTCGCCGCCATCGTGAAGGATACGTACTTCAAGGGAGATGACGCGGCCCGCGTAATCGCTTTGGAATACACCGATCCGGAATGCCCGTTCTGCATTCGCCAGAGCAAGGACAACATCCTTCCGAAACTCCTCGAGAAATTCACCGGTAAAGTGAAGGTAGCCCACAAGGTCTTCCGCGCCGTCCCGCATCCGGGTGCCGAACCGAAATCCCTCGCGCTCCTTTGTGCAGGAAAGCTCGGAGGTACCGAAGCGTACAACCAGTATTTCGAAGCCATGATGGACCGTTCGACCCAGGAAAAAGTCATGCCGGTCGACGAAATCCTTCCGCTCGCGAAAGAACTGAAGCTCGATGCCAAGGCGTTCGCTTCCTGCTACGATAGCAAAGAACTCGTAAAGCAGTACGACGCGTACACTGCCGAAGGCCAGAAATACGGCGTTTCCGGAACCCCGGGAACCCTCCTCGTAGATACACAGACCGGTAACTACAAGCTTATCGCCGGAGCGTATCCGTTCGAAAGCTTCGAAACCGCCGTTACCGAACTTTTGAAGTAATACCGTACCGCTCGCCGAATTTCGGCAGCGAACGAAACCCCTCCGCGAACCGGAGGGGTTTCGTTTGTCTGCTGAGAACTGGATGACAGGGGGGCGAAATTGGTATCAGCGACCACAAACAATCCGCAGGACGGATCCTATCGAACGGTCAGC
>JAUPLX010000076.1 GCA_030836665.1 Patescibacteria group bacterium | reverse complement strand
TTGGTAGCCTCCTCCCTGACCACCCTGGTAACCGCCCTCGCGTCGGCCCTGGTAGCCTCCGGATCCGCCTTGGTGGCCCTGATAGCCTCCTTCGCGACGTCCCTGGTAGCCTCCTTCGCGGTTCCCCTGGTATCCGCCGCCGAATCCGCCTTCACGGCGTCCTTGGTAGCCTCCTCCCTGACCACCCTGGTAACCGCCCTCGCGTCGGCCCTGGTAGCCTCCGGATCCGCCTTGGTGGCCCTGATAGCCTCCTTCGCGACGTCCCTGGTAGCCGCCTTCGCGGTTCCCCTGGTATCCGCCGCCGAATCCGCCGGAGCGTTCTCCGCCCTGGTGGCCTTGGTATCCGCCTCCGGAGCTTCCTCCGAAACTTCCGCCGGAACGGGGTGCGCGGTAGCGCGAGCGTTCTCCTCCGCGGTATCCTCCGCGTCCGCCGAGCTTGGATTGGAACCCCTGGTGGCGTTCTTCTTGACGAACCATTTCCACGCCGTGGAAGTCGACCTGCTTGATGCGGATCTTATTGCGTTTTTCCACGTTCTTGAAGAACATTTTTTCCGCTTCCGAAACGAACATGATAGCCTTTCCTTCAGCACCCGCGCGACCGGTACGGCCGATGCGGTGGATGTAGGATTCCGGGTCTTCCGGTACGTGGTAATTGACGACGAGGTCGATATTGTTCATATTGAGACCGCGCGCCGCTACGTCGGTAGTGACGAAGGTGGAGATTTCCCCGTTCTGGAAACGCTTGAGCGCGCGCTGGCGCTGGCGCTGTTCGAGGTCGCCGTGGAGGAAATCCGCCGAGATGCCGTTTTCCTGGAGCATGCGCGCGAGGTGTTCGGTTTCGGCCTTGGTACGGGTGAAGACGATCGTCTTCTTGTCCGCGTGGTCGGTGACGTATTTCTTGAGGAGGTCGAACTTCTCGAAGTGGGTGACTTCGACGAACGCGTGGTCGATCTTGTCGACCGTGATGGACGTGGTCGCCTTGATCTGTTCGTATCCTTCGCCGACGTACTTGGAGATGAGATTCTGTACTTCGAACGGGATGGTAGCCGAGAAAGTCATCGACTGCTTGACGTTCGTAAGGAAAGACCAAACGTAGTCGATATCGTCGATGAAGCCCATGTCGAGCATGCGGTCCACCTCGTCCAAGACGAAGTATTCGATGTTCGAAAGGTCGATGAAGCGGCGGTCGATAAGGTCGATGAGACGTCCCGGAGTGGCGACGACGATCTGCGGGCCCTTCATGAGGATTTCGCGCTGCATGCGGATGCTGGTGCCTCCGTAAACGGCGGTCGAGCGGATGAACATGCCCTCGGAAAGCTTGACGACTTCGTCGCGGATCTGGCTCGCGAGTTCGCGGGTCGGAGCGAGGACGATGGCCTGCGGACGACGGATTTTCGGGTCGATCTTTTCGAGAAGGGGAATGACGAACGCGGCCGTCTTACCGGTACCGGTTTGGGACTGTCCGACGACGTTCTTTCCTTCGAGTACGGCGCGGATGACTTCTTCTTGGATCTTGGTCGGCTCGGTGTAGCCGGCTTTCTCGAGGGAATCGAGAACGTTCTTATTAAGGGAAAACTCTGAAAAGAGCATGACAAAAAGAGGGGAGGGAATAGAAACTCGTTATCATTCCCGTCTCCCGCAAATAAGGATGTTCGCGCGGTCAGCATGCCGAATTTCGGCGTCCGCGTGAGCGTATTCGAATCGTTTCGGATCAAAAGTTGGCGAATGTCGCCGATTGTCCGTTTTTCGAAAAATTTCCAAGGCCGGAAGGTATCCGGCAGTAGCGAGAAATTGGGGCGGAGTGGAAAGGTGACGGCCCGTGGGCCCGTGGGGTGCAATTTCCAAAAGAAACCTCTCCGTCCGCAAAACGAGTGCCACCAATGTATCGAAAGGGGACGATTAGTCAAATGAATCGCTCTTTCTATTTCAAACAGTTGACGTATACGACGGCTCCTCCATAGGAACGCGTCACCCCGGAGGTATTGTACCATCCACAGGTATACGAAGTCGCCGTAGGCATCCAGTAGTAGAAATCCTTGTATCCTCCATCCTGACATCCGCCTCAGGTGGCGACTTCCCCCGCAAGGCAACTTGCCGCATACGAGACGCTCGCGCCATTCGTGAGACTGAAACTCCCGACGTTGTTTTGTCGGACGGTCATAACTCCTTGGAATGCTTTCGTTTGAGTGTTTCCATCCGGGAATTTTACGCCGCCGGTAGTCGATTCGATAGTTCCGGCAACGGAGAGTTTCTGACCGGGAGACGTCGTACCGATGCCCAACCGTCCGCCGAAATAGCCGTCTCAGTTTTTGTCGACAAAAAACCGATAAGTTTCCTCAATTCCGTCGGAATTTTCATCCGTCATATATTCGAAAGGATGAAAACTGGAAGTATGGCTCGCGAGGGGCGCGGTTATTACCGTCCTGACTCCCCAAAAGCCTCAGGAAGTATTTGCGGGTTCTCGTATGTAAACGTTATCGTTCGTCCCATTTCTATCGGAAAAATCGTTTGCCATGCCTACGTATACGGATTTTGCTTTCATTCCATTGCTTACTTGGAGTCCGTGTGTCGGATTGGTAACCCCGATTCCTATTTTCCCGTTCGAAAACGAGAAATTCGCAAGTTTATCCGTAGCATTCTGCAGTCCCGTATCGAGCGCGGAAATCCCTCCTACGATTTTGTTCCATTCCTCAGAAGTAAGTCCCGATCCCGTACCTACTTGGGATGGCAGATTCGAAATCACCGCAGAATATCCAAGCGTGAACGCGGAAAACATTCCGAACAGGGCGAACGCGGAAAGAAAGACGCTTTTTATATCGGATGTGCGCATATGAAAGATGGTTTCGAATTAATTTCCCGCGGTTTCCATTTTTTGCAATCGGGTCTCCAATTCTTCAATCCGGACCTGCTGGATTTTTACGGCCTCGATAAGCGGCGCGACGAGCTTGTCGTAGCTTACGGATTTGTATCCGTTACTGTTTTCCACGATGAGTTCCGGGAAGACTTTTTCCACGTCTTGGGCGATGACGCCCGTCTTTCTCGAACCGTCGCCGTCTTTCATCCGGTACGTCACGCCGTTGATCATTTTCAATTTTCCAATCGGGTCTTCGATTGGTCGAATATCCGCCTTCAGGCGCGAGTCCGAAGCGGTCGTCCATCCTCATGTGGCACGTCCCCATCCGTCCGCATAGAGAATGGAATATCCGGATGCCACGTCGCTGCAATTCGTTTCGCAACCCGCGCCGACCCATCCGGTCGCGCCGATGTTGCCGGATACGTGGAGCGCGTTTTGCGGAGTCGTCATGCCGATGCCGACGTTGCCACTATTTGCCACATAGAGACTCCGGTTTCCATTCATGCCGAACGAGAGTCCGCTCGATACGCCTGACATGTCTATGAACAAACTCGCGTAGTTTCCGGGATAGCTCGATGACTCCATACGGACGGCTTCTCCAATCCACGGAGCTCCGGTAATGGCCGGGCCGATGATGTGCAATTTCGTTGCCGGAGACGAGGCTCCTATTCCTACTCTTCCTCCCGAAAACGAAAGGTTCGACAGATTGTTATCGAGCGTCTGTAATGCCGTGACCATCTTGTTCCACTCGGTCGCGGAAAGGGTTGTGACCCCGGCGGTCGCGGCGGCTGGATAGTTCGAAACGTACGCCGAATAGCCGATGGAAACGGCCCCGAGCGTTCCGAAAAACGCTACGGCGGAGAGCGCGGGTTTCTTGAATTTTTCAAAGCGCATAACGGAAGGCGAAAAAGTAAACGCTGGCATTGTAACGCTTCATTAACAAAAATAAAGCCCTCCTCAATCGGAAGGCCGTATTTCGTTGGACGCTTTATACGATGTAGGTCTGATATACGTTGATGGCGCCGTTCTTGTCTTCGTATTTTTCGATGGTGGTCTGCACGTGGGTGCGGAGGAAATCCGTAAGACTCTGCCCTTTCTGTTCGAGAATGAATTCGATCTTCTTCTTTTGCGCGTCGGTGAGGTAGAAATTGACGGCGGCAGCGAATTTCTTACGGTTCGTCATAATGGGAACGAAAAGGAGGATATCTCGACGGAGAATATCGCCCGAAAGGAAAAAATCAATTCAGATTGTAGAAATTCGTACATTTTGTTAAATCGTTCCGAAGGCCGTTCGAAAAGAAACCCCCTCCGTTTCGGGAGGGGGTTTCCATTCTTCTCGCGGATTATGCCGCCATCATGCGTTCGTATTCGGCCTGGAGCTCTTCGCGCTTGGCGCGGGAGTAGGGCGATTCGAATTCGCCGAACGCTTCTTCTTCGCCTTCTCCTCCGAAGTATTCCCCGACGTCGCGGTTGTTTTCGAAGTATTGGAGGGTCGGAATGAGGCGTCCGATAATGACGTTTTCCTTCAGTCCGTCGAGCTTGTCGATCTTCTTGGCGGTCGACGCGTCGACGAGTACGCGAACGGTTTCCTGGAAGGAAGCCGCCGAGAGCCACGATTCGGTGAAGAGGGAAATCTTCGTGAGACCGAGGAGCAGGCGGGTGCCGATCGCTTCGCGGTCGCCGGATGCGGCGAGTACGCGGTTTTCCTTCTTGAACTTAATGATGTCGACGATGTCTCCCGGGAAGAACGACGAGTCGCCGGCGTTGGTGATCTTCACCTTCGAGAACATCTGGCGAACGATGAGTTCGATATGCTTCGAATTGACCGTCTGTCCCTGCGAGGAGTAGATTTCCTTGATGTCGTTGACGATGTAGAGTTGGGTGACTACGGCATCGGCGAGCTCCATGAGACGCTGGATGTTGACGTGGCCTTCGGTGATTTTCTGTCCGATCTTCACGCGCGATCCTTCTTTGACGAGAAGGTTCTTACCGGCCTCTACGACGTAGTCGATGTGACGCGGAACTTCGTCGCGGATGGTGATGACCGCACCGTCGATCCTCTCGACGATACCGTCCTTGACTGCGTTGATCTTGCCCTTGGTTTCCTTCGACTTGGCGAGAATCTGCTTTTCGTTCACCTTGTCGCCCTTCTTGACGGCCACCTTGTAGGTATCGTCGGGAAGGTAGTAATCCATGGACTCGATATTGTCGGCCTGGAGCGTGATGGTAACGGTTTTGCCTTCGTAGCGGATGAGGCTGATTTCGCCCGCGATTTCGGCGATGACCGATTCGTGCTTCGGATTGCGCGCTTCGAAGAGTTCTTCGACGCGGGTGAGACCCTGGGTAATGTCTCCGCCTTCCTTGACGACTCCGCCGGAGTGGAACGTACGCATCGTGAGCTGGGTTCCCGGTTCACCGATGGACTGCGCCGCGATGATACCGACCGGGGTTCCGAGTTCGGCGATGGCGTTCTGACCGAGGTCGAGACCGTAACATTTCTGACATACGCCTTCCTCGGTTTCGCAGGTGAGGATGGACCGCACGGAGACCGAGTCGACCTTCGAGTCGAGAATGGTCTTGAGAACGTCCTTGTTGATGAGGGTTCCGCCTTCGATGAGAACCTTCTTTCCTTCGACGACGTCCTTCGCGAGGAACTTTCCGAAAATCTTTTCTTCGAACGATTCGCGGAAGATGGATTTGGAAGTTTCGCGGGAGATGTCTTCGTAGTGGTGGGTTCCGCAGTCGTGTTCGCGGATGAGGACGTTCTGCGCGGCGTCGACGAGACGGCGGGTGAGGTAACCGGATTGGGCGGTTTTCAGCGCCGTGTCGGCCTTACCTTTACGTCCCGAGTGGGTGTTGATGAAGTATTCGAGAACCGAGAGGCCTTCCTTGTAGTTCGCCTTGATCGGGAGTTCGATGATCTTTCCGGACGGGGAGGCGACGAGACCCTTCATTCCACAAAGCTGGGTGACGTTGCCCCAGTTACCACGGGCGCCCGAGTCGATCATGTTGAAGATCGGGTTGGACGTGGTGTAGAACTGCTTCATTTCGTCTTCGATCTTTCCCTTTACCGACGACCAGACCTTGATGGACTGTTCGTAACGTTCGCGTTCGGTGAGATATCCGTTCCAGAACGCCTTCTGGATAGCCTTGATCTTTTCTTCCCCGTCTTTCACGAGTTCGCCCTTATTGTCCGGGGTGACCATGTCGTCTTTCGAAACGGAGAGTCCGGAGATGGTGGCGTACTTGTATCCCATGTTCTTGATGCGGTCGGCGAAGAACGCGGTTTCCTCGGAACCGAGGAGGTCGAACGAGCGGGCGAGGAGTTTCTTCAGCGCGCTCTTTTTCAGGGTTTCGTTGACGTAGCCGAGTTCTTTCGGAACGATGGCGTTGAAGAGGAAGCGTCCGTAGGTGGTCTCGACGAGCTTGCCGGCCATGCGGATGCGGATTTGGTCCTGGAGCGTGATGACGCCGTTGTCGTACGCGTTGGTCGCGTCGTGTCCGTCGACGAACGAGAGCTTGATTTCGTTCGGATTGGCCTTCGTGAGGTAGTAACATCCGAGAATCATGTCCTGTGCCGGAGCGACGATCGGTTCGCCGTTGGAGGGATTCAGCATGTTCTTGGACGTAACCATGAGGTTCGCCGCTTCCTCCTGCGCTTCCGCGGTAAGGGGGAGGTGGACGGCCATCTGGTCGCCGTCGAAGTCCGCGTTGAAGGCGGTACAGCAGAGCGGGTGGAGTTGGATGGCCTTTCCTTCGATGAGAACCGGGCGGAACGCCTGGATACCGAGACGGTGGAGAGTCGGAGCGCGGTTGAGGAGAACGTGCTTCCCTTCGATTACCTCGTCGAGAGCGTCCCAAACTTCCTTGCCCTTTTCTTCGATGATCTTTTCGGCGTGTTTCACGTTGTAGGCCATTTCCTTCTCGATGAGACGGCCGATGACGAACGGACGGAAGAGGACGAGGGCCATGGCCTTCGGAAGTCCGCATTCGTTCATCTTGAGGTTCGGACCGACGACGATGACCGAACGTCCGGAGTAGTCGACGCGCTTACCGAGGAGGTTCTGACGGAATCGGCCCTGCTTTCCCTTGAGGATGTCGGCGAGCGACTTGAGCTTCTTCTTGGTCGCGGTGGTGTATCCCGGGCGGTTGGAGCGGACGTCTCCGTTGAGGAGCATGTCGACCGCTTCCTGGAGCATGCGCTTTTCGTTCTTGAGGATGACTTCCGGCGCACCGAGTTCCATGAGCTTGCGCAGACGGTTGTTGCGGTTGATGACGCGGCGGTAGAGGTCGTTCAAGTCGGAGGAAGCGAAACGTCCGCCGTCGAGCTGGATCATCGGGCGGAGGTCCGGCGGAAGGATCTGGAGCGCTTCGAGGACGAAGTGTTCCGGACGCTGGTTCGATTTGAAGAGGCTTGAGGCGAGCTTGAGTTTCTGGAGGATCTTCTTCTGCTTCGATTTCGGCGCGGTCTTGAGTTCGGTCTGGTTTTCGGCGATGAACTTTTTCACGTCGATGCGCTCGAGGAGCGTTTTGACGTGTTCGGCACCCGTTCCGCCCTTGAATACGTGGGGGAACTTTTCGTAGAGGACGCGGTAGTCGAGTTCGCCGATGACGGTCGAAACCTTGAGGTTCTTCAAGAGGTCCTTGAGACGGGCGTATTCCTCGTCGAGCGCGTCGACCTGGTGGACGAGGGCGGCTTCGAGTTCGGCGTAGGCCTTCTTGGCGAGCTTCTTTTCCTCTACCTGGAGGTTGGCTTCCGAGAGCTGTGCCTGGATCTTGCGCTGGAGTTCGACCTTGGAGGTCTTGTACGCGTGCTCGAGATCGGCAACGCCCTGTTCGCGCTTATCCTCGAACACGTCGGTGACGATGTAGGAGGCGAAGTAGATGACCTGTTCGAGTTTCTTGATGGAAATGTCGAGGAGGAGGCCGATGCGGGACGGAACCGACTTAAGGTACCAGATGTGTACGACGGGTGCGGCGAGTTCGATGTGTCCGGTACGCTGGCGGCGTACTTGCGAAGTGGTGACTTCGACTCCGCAGCGTTCGCAGACTACGCCCTTGTAGCGGATGCGCTTGTATTTTCCACAGGCGCATTCGTAGTTCTTGCGGGGTCCGAAAATCTGTTCGCAGAAGAGTCCGCCGCGTTCGGGACGCTGGGTGCGGTAGTTGATGGTTTCCGAGATGAGGACTTCTCCGTAGGAGAGGGCCCGAACTTCTTCTTTGGAAGCGAGTCCGATGGAGATGCCCGCGAGGTTGTCGAGGGTTTTTCCGGTCGTGATGTCGCGTTTCCCTGCGTATTTGCCGATTTGGGAGTAGTCGGTGATCTTATCCGAGAGGAAGGTGTCGAGATTCTTTTCAGGGAACATGGTTGGGGTGGTATGTTAGGGAACGAAAAAGGAAATGGCGGCTTAGCTTTCCTCTTCTTCGGTCCGCTCCTTGTGTTCGGAGCCTTCCTGTTCGGTCTTGCCTTCTTCGACCGGGAGATCGAATTCGACGTCGTACTGTCCTTCGAGTTTTTCGATTTCGGCGTAGCGTTCGAGCTGTTCGGTCTCTTCCGCTTCGAGCTGGTCCTTTTCGAGGAGGTCGATCTTGAGGTTGAGGGCCTGGAGCTCGCGCAGGAGAACGTTGAACGATTCCGGCATGTTCGGGCGCTTGATGCGTTTTCCCTTGACGATGGCTTCGTACGATTGTGCGCGGCCGTTGATATCGTCGGATTTGATGGTGAGCATTTCCTGGAGGATGTTGGCGGCGCCGTATCCTTCGAGAGCCCAGACTTCCATTTCTCCGAGACGCTGTCCGCCGTTTTGCGCCTTACCTCAAAGCGGCTGTTGGGTGACCATGGAGTACGGTCCGACGGAACGCGCGTGGATCTTGTCTTCTACGAGGTGGTGGAGTTTGAGCATGTACTTCACTCCGACCATGGTCTTTTCCTTGAACGGGTCGCCAGTGCGTCCGTCGAAGAGTTGGACCTTGCCGTCGCGGGGGAGGCCCGACTGTTCCATCAGGTCGCCGATTTTTTCTACCGGGATTCCGTTGAGGATCGGGGTAGCCACCTTGATGCCGAGCTTGCGTGCCGCGATACCCATGTGGGATTCGAGAATCTGCCCGATGTTCATGCGGGAGATTACGCCGAGCGGGTTGAGGAGGATGTCGACCGGAGTTCCGTCTTCGAGGAACGGCATGTCTTCGACCGGCGCGATGCGCGAGACGATACCCTTGTTTCCGTGGCGTCCGGCCATTTTGTCGCCGACTTCGATCTTGCGGGTCTGGGCTACGTAGACCTTCACCTGCATGAATACGCCGGTAGGGAGGTTATCGCCTTCTTCGCGACGGAGTACGTGGATTCCGATGACCTTTCCGCCGGAACCCGCCGGCATGACGAGCGAGGAATCCTTCACGTCCTTCGACTTGTCGCCGAAAATCGCGCGCAGAAGCCGTTCTTCCGGAGAGAGTTCGATTTCTCCCTTCGGAGTGACCTTACCGACGAGGATGTCGCCGCCGCGGACGTGTGCGCCGATACGGACGATACCGTCGGCATCGAGGTCCTTGAGCTTGCTTGACGAAACGTTCGGGATGTCGTTGGTAGTCTGTTCCGGTCCGAGTTTGGTTTCGCGGACGTCCATCACGTATTCGTTGATGTGGACGGACGTGAAGTAGTCGTCCTGCATGATGTTGGACGAAATGACGATCGCGTCTTCGAAGTTGTACCCGCCCCAAGGCATGTACGCTACGAGGAGGTTGCGTCCGAGCGCGAGTTCGCCGTTGTCGATGGACTGACCGTCGGCGAGGATGTCGCCGGCCTTCACCTTTTCGCCGGTCGAAACGAGCGGCTTCTGGTGGATGATCATGTCGTGGTTGGAACGTTCGAAGGTGCGCAGTTCGTAGAGCTCCTTCTTTCCGGACTTGTAGAGAACGGAGATATGCTTGGCGTCGACGCCGATAATTTCACCGTCCTCGCTGGATTTGACCGCGTAACCGGAGCCTTCTCCGATCATGCGTTCGGTACCGGTACCTACGACCGGAGCTTCCGCCCGGACGAGCGGTACTGCCTGGCGCATCATGTTCGTACCCATTTCCGCACGGGTCGCGTCGTCGTGTTCGAGGAACGGGACGAGCGAAGTGGATTCGGACATGACCTGTTTCGGGGAAACGTCGGCATGGGTGACTTCGCGGACATATTCGATGGTCGCTTCGGAATTCTTACGTGCCGAGATGCGGGTTTCGGCGAAGTTGCCGAATTCGTCTACCGGGGAATTCGCTTCCGCGATGACGAGTCCGCGTTCCTGGTACGCGTCGAAATATTCGTAGTCGGTCGTAAGGAATCCGCGGACTTCGATTTCTTTGGAAGGAACCTTGTCGGCGATGGCCTTGGCGAGTTCGGGGGTGATGAGGGTTTTTTCTCCCACTACCACTTTCCCCTTCGCGTCGACGAGATCGCCCAGCGTAATGCGGTTGATCGCGGCTTTTCCGTCGTTCGCGATGATATGGGTGACCTTACGGAACGGGGTGGCGATGAAACCGTATTTATCGACCTTCGCGAAAGACGCGAGGTGCAATACGAGACCGATGTTCGGTCCTTCGGGCGTCGCGATCGGACAGATGCGGCCGTATTGGGTCGGGTGGACGTCGCGGACTTCGAAGGAAGCGCGTTCGCGGGTGAGACCGCCGGTACCGAGAGCCGTGACGCGGCGCTTGTGCGCGAGTTCGGAAAGCGGGTTGGACTGATCCATGAACTGCGAGAGCTGCGAGGTTCCGAAGAATTCCTTCAGAACCGCGACGATCGGGCGCGAGTTGATGAAAGTTCCCGGAGTCGCGTCATCGAGCTCGATGATGGTCATGCGGTCCTTGGCGATCTTTTCCATGCGGGCGAGACCGACCTTGAGTTTGTCGTACACGAGTTCGCCGACCGAGCGGACGCGGCGGTTTTCGAGGTGGTCGATATCGTCCCATCCGCATCCCGGAACTTCTTCCATAAGGGAAAGGAGGTACTTGAGGCCGTCCACGAGGTCGTCCGCGGAAAGGAATTTTCCTTCTTCCGCGTATTCGACGTTACGTCCCAGTTTGCGGTTGATCTTGATGCGGGCGACTTCGCCGAGTTCGAATTTCTTGACGTCGAAAAAGGTCGTGCGGAAAAGTTCGGATACGCGTTCGTCGGTACCGAGGTCTCCCGGACGAAGGAGCTTGTAGATGGCATAGAGGGCTTCCATGCGGGTCTTGGTCTTGTCCTTTTCGATGGTCGCCGCGAGGTATTTCGCGATGAATTCCTTATTGCCCTTGAAGGCGCCGAGGATGTCGGAATCGGATTCGAGACCGTACGCGCGAAGGAGGACCGTTACCGGAATCTTGCGCTTCTTGTCGATCTTGACGTTGACGATGCCCTTTTTTTCGATTTCGATTTCGAACCAGGAACCCTTCTGCGGAATGACTTTCATGGCGAATGCCCCCGGATTCTTGGCATCGGGAACGAAGAACATGCCGGTGGAACGGATGACCTGGTTGACGATGATACGTTCGACGCCGTTGATGACGAAGGTGCCCTTTTCGGTCATGAGGGGAAGTCCGCCCATGTAGACGTCCTGTTCCTTGATTTCGCCCGACTGCTTGTTGAGCATTTCGAGACGGACCTTGAGCGGAGCCTCGAAGTTGAGGTTCTTCCGCTTGGCGTCGGCTACCGAGTGCTTCGGTTCGTCGAGGGTGAAACCCTTGTAGTAGATGTCGATTTTTTCTCCCGAGAAGTCTTGGATCGGAAAGGTTTCCTTGAACGCCTTTTCGAGCCGGTGGTTCAAAAAGTCGCGGTAGCTGTCGGTCTGGACTTCGATGAGGTTCGGAAGTTCGAGGATGGAGCGGTCGTCCGTAAAGAAATACCGTCCTTTGACTTCGTAGACTGCGCCGAGATCGGAGGGGGTGGGTGCTTGCGTTCCCGCTGCCGCCTCTTTCTTTTTCGCCATGGAGGGTGGAATTTTTAGAAAATACGAAAAAATCCGCCCTCGCCGTTACAGGAACGCAATCGGTTGGCGAGTAGCGAAAACTTCTTGGACGCAAGTGTATGGAAAAAACCCCCGCGGTCAAGGCGGAGGCTGACGATTATCCGAGACGCCTGAGAAACCCTTCTTTATTCGCGATATTTCCCGATTCGTCGAGGATCTTCGAACGGATTCCGAGCTCCTGGAGCGAGGCTCCGCGTTCGGTCGCGTAGGTCTTCAGGTACGTTTCCATCTGCCGGGTTTCCACGGCGCCTTTCGGGAAGCCCTCGATTTCGAAGGTATCGGCGAACGTTTTCAGCAAGGCGCGTTTTTCCCGGTCGGTGAATTCGCCGTCTTTGGCGGTAGCGAGATTCCCCTCGCGGACTGAGGCGATGCGGAGCATGTCGGCGGAGACCGGCGCGAGGAATTCGAGTCCGTTTTCGCAGAGGAGCTTGGCCATTTCGAGGTGTGAGACGAGATTTTTTTCGTTACACGAATATGCCTCCATACCTCCTACCGATATGCGGTATGGAGCGACCGAATCGCCAGTCTTGGCGATAATGACGTTCGTCGTCTCGGATCCCAAATCCATGGAAACGGTCTGGCCAGTCCGCATCCGTTCCATTCTTTCGGATGAAAAATTTTCATAAGAAATTCGATCTGGAATTTCTCCGACGGAAATCTTGTCCGCCGTTTTGAAAATCGGTTCGGCCCTTGCTTTTTCATACATCGATTCGACCGTCTCGCCCCTTTTTTCCAACTGACGTACTTCATCATACGAAATTCCACGAACGATGGCGACCGTTTCACGCTTCGCTTCCAGTACCGTACCTTCATACTTTTCCATCTCCCCGATCGTCTTTTTTTCCGCTTCCGAAGGATTCGGTTTTTCTTTGAGTTCCTTGGCGGTTTTCGTAATTTCGTGAGCGGAAAGTTCGCTGATATGCTTGCCGTTCAATAATCCGGCAGACTGGAGGGCGGTAGCGGCACCCGATAAAGCTTTGTGTGATTCGATATTGCGGGCAAGGTCTTTTCGTATCCCGTCGGCGGTAATCTCGCCCTTGTTCGCTTTCGTCTCGATGGCAATGGCTCCGGGTTCGCTAATTTTCGGAGTTTCGTAGGCGCTGCCGAAAGATTTCGCAATCGCTTCGACCGGAAGCGCTCTTATGCGATCGTCGGCCGCTTCATTGACGGCTTTCTTATCTTCTTCGGTTACGGCTTTTTCGAGGAGAGATTTTCGAATTTTCTCGACTTGAGCCGCGTTTTCCGCTTTTCCGAAGGCTTGGAACGCTTTTGCGGAAAATTCGTTCGTCGAAGCATTGAACCGAGTTTCCCCGGCTTTCAATTCGAGGACCTGCCGAATGAAATGCAAATTATCCTCGGAACTCGGTTTCTTTATCCCGGCTTTACGCAGGGCTTTGTCGACTTCCCGACATACGTTTCCGAAATATTCGGAATTGGCCTCCGGCCTCGAAATCGCGTCCTTAAGTTTCGTCGTAAGGGCGCTTACTGCTTCTGGATCGGCTTTTTCTCCGAGTTGGGATTGAGCGAAATCGCCAATCTTCTTGTCGGTCGCTAAAATGAAACTCTCCTTAATATTGCTGATGAGCTCAATCTTGATCCCCGCCGCTTTTACCTGCAAGTTGAGATCCAGTCTTGGCTCGGTCGTCGCAGTAATGCCCCAGCCTTTCGAAATCGCGAGAAGTCCGCGCGGATCCCGAGCGAGCTTGTCTTTCAGTTTCGCCATGGCCCCCAAATCCCTGACGCTCTCGTTAGAAAGGGGGATTTCCTTATGCGCGTTCGCGTACGCGTACGAAATGACATGGGAGATGTCCTTATTATCGTAATCGCCCAAGGAACGTCCACCGGATATGAGTTTGTCGAAATTTTCCCGAGATTCCTCAGAACTATGGAGTTTCCCTTTCGCCTCTTTCTTTTCGTAGATGCGGACTTTTCCGAGTTTTTCCGCGATTTCCCCGGTCTTTTCCTCATCCGAAGCGTTCTTGGAAGCGAAGGCATTGACGTCCGTCACTTCCAATTTTAACCCCTTCGTTTCGAGAAGGTTCTTATAAAACGTGTCGATCGTCTCGGTTATGGCCGCATCGTTCCGTCATAACATTATGCGCTTCAAATTGCTCTTGTCCGTAATCGCTCCGTCAATGTTTTGCATCGACCAATATCGGATGAACCCGGCGAGCAGGTCCGTATCTTTTTCAAGGAGGACTCGGAACTCTTGCAGTTTTTTCGGATCCGAAAAAACCGATTTGAGAAAAACGGCGGTTTTTACGCCGTTGATATCCGCCACATCGAATTTATTACGTATGCATGATTCGTTTTCATCGATACTGTTTCCGATTCCCACCTCCCCCTTGAATTCAGCAATCTTCGCCCGAACGCCCTCCCGGACTTCCTCCTCTTTTTCGTAATGGCCGCGCAAAATTTCGCCTACGGCTTTCACGAGGGCTTCGTAGCGTTCCTTCGGGAGGATTTTCTTACTCTTTTCGAGTTCCGCGAGCGTGAATTCGCGAATCTTCCGGTCCGACTCGTTTTCTTTTCCGTCGGAACCGATATCGACGCCTTGAATCGGCTTTACGGAGTCTTTTGAGCCGGAAGGGGCGGTTCGTTCTTTATCGGACATTCTTGCGAATTAGGGTTTATCGCATTTTACCAAATTTTTCGTCCGCAAGCAAAAAGCGGAATCCCGATCCATACGAAATTCCGCTTTATGATCGCGCTATGCCGCTACGGATATTTTCGGAGTTTTCCTTTCCGGAGAGGAAACGTCGCGTCCATGGTACGTATGGAACATCGCGAGACGTTCTTGGAGTTTCGTTCCGATAAGGCTTCCGCTTTCGGAAACGATGCCGATGTCGCGCCCCTTTTCTTTGAGCGAACGGCCTTCGTATCCGAGGGCGCGGACGAATTTTTCCCGCATGATTTCCGCGTCGGGCTCGTTTCGATCGAATGATTTCACGCCGAAGAAATCCGCCATGAAAACGAAGAGTTTGCGTTCTTCCGTCCGGGAAACCATCCCGTCTTGAAAGCCGATATTCTCCGAATTCGCGATGTTCTTAATGGACGAAATGAGGAAATCCGCTCCGACCTCGTGCATGGTTTTCGCAATGGCTATCGCGCCTTCGGCCGCCTTTCCATCGACCTTCCATTTGCCGTCGGGAGTACTGAACGCCACGCCGGTAGC
>JAUPLX010000009.1 GCA_030836665.1 Patescibacteria group bacterium | reverse complement strand
TTTTCGCCGTTACGAATCCGGACGTTCCGGTGGGGCGTTCGGGGGAACCGAGACCGAGTCCCGTGAAATCCGTAGCCGCGGAAGCGGGGATTCCGGTTTTCACGCCGGAGAAAGTTCGGGGGAACGTCGAATTTTTTGAGCGGATACGACCGTACGGCGCCGATTATTTCGTCGTCGCCGCATATGGGAAGATCCTTCCGAAAGAGATTCTCGAAATGCCGGGAAAACTCTGCGTAAACGTTCATGGCAGCGTGCTTCCGAAGTACCGGGGAGCCTCTCCCGTACAAAGCGCGTTGCTCGAAGGCGAAAAGGCTACGGGCGTGACGATAATGGCGATGAGCGAGGGGATGGACGAAGGCGACGTGCTCGCCGTATTGCCCATACCGATCCAACGCGCCGATACCGCCGCTACGCTTTTCTCGAAATTTTCTTCGGTTTCCGGCCCTTTTCTCGTTAAGGTGTTGTCACGGCATTTTTCCGGACGCGTCGTTCCCGTTCCGCAGGACCATTCGAAAGCCACGTATTGTCGTAAAATATCGAAAGAGGACGCCCGTGCCGATTGGTCCGTCCCGGCAGAAGTCCTCTTCAACCGCTTTCGCGGCTATTCGCCCTGGCCGGGCTTGCATACGTTTTTCGGAGACAAGCGCCTTTCGATCGAAAAATGCGAAGTGCTCGATGAAAAATTCTGTCCGGACGTTCCGGTCGGTACGGTGTTCCCCGATTCTTCCGGAATCCCCGTCGTCCGGACGTCCGAAGGCGGCTTGATTTTGGAGGGAGTGAAAATAGAATGAAAGAAATCGGCATCCGGCGCCGATTTCGCGAACGGATACCGGAATTTCCTGAATTCTCTCTTGCCCTAAATGTTCAATATCGCCCTCAATACTTTCCGAGAACTCGTCCGAAGCAGGCTCCTCGCCCTCATCCTCCTCTTTTCGGTGGCCACCATTCTTTTTTCGATCGTGCTCGCGTCCCTCTCGCTCGGGCAGGCGGAGCGGGTCGTACTCGATTTCGGGCTTTCGATGATCGAGGTATCCGGACTCGTCGCCGTCGTTTTCGTCGGAGGACAGATGCTCGCCCGTGAAATCGAAGGGCGGACCATCTACCTCATCCTCTCGAAACCCATTTCCAGAAAGGCCTTCGTATTGGGAAAATTCCTCGGATTCGCCCTCGTGCTCGCCGTTATCTACCTTTCCGAAACCGCGGTTCTCGCGGGGCTTCTTTGGTATGAGAATTTCGAAATCGGAAAGCTCTTTTTCCTCGCGTCGTCGTTTTCCTACGCCAAGCTCCTCGTCACCTTCGCGATCGTGATATTCTTCACGACCTTCGCTACCCCGATGCTCTCGATCCTCTTTTCGCTCGGAGTTTTCGTAGCGAGCCATTCGGCTAACGCCGTAGCCGATATGGCCGAAAGGACGAAAAGCGTCGCCCTCTCCTATTTCGCCCAAGGGCTTTCGGTGACGCTCCCGAATTTCGAAGCCCTCTCGTATCCGAAAAAGATCATC
This sequence comes from Patescibacteria group bacterium, assembly GCA_030836665.1. Taxonomy (GTDB): domain Bacteria; phylum Patescibacteriota; class Gracilibacteria; order BD1-5; family UBA2023; genus JANJWP01. Next base: position 2,194 of record JAUPLX010000009.1, on the reverse strand, counting down.
GCCACCGGCATTCCGCTTCCGGATTCCGTCATTCTCACGTCCGCCGCACACTCGGCACTCTATCTCTGCCTCATCCTCATTTTCGCGATGCTCGTGTTCTCGCACAAGAATTTCGAAAATGCGTAAAGACGAAGACCGCCCCTACGCCTACCGAACCGGAAAGGTCGAATTTTTTCTCTTGCCATTCAAATGCGACGAACGGGCGCTCGTTCCCCGTCTCGAAACCGAATCGCTCGTTCGGGAAGTCCTTCGCGAATTGAAATCCGACGATTACGGGACGGTCGTCGACGTCGGTACCGGATCGGGCGTCATCGCCGTAACGATTGCCGCGAACCGTCGGGATCTCCGCATCGTCGCCTTGGACCGATCCGAAGCGGCGTTGTCGCTCGCTCGGGAGAATGCCGCCCAAAACGGCGTTGCCGTAGAGTTCGTCCTCTCCGACCTCCTCTCCGACCTGTCGATTTCGGACACGGGGCCGTTCGAATCGGAATGGGGGACTTCGAAAAGGACCCCGGAACGGGACGGAATATTTTTCGTCGCCAACCTCCCGTACGTCCGCGCGGGGGCGACGGACCTTTCGCCCGATACGGCGTTCGAACCTCCGGAAGCCCTCTACGGAGGACTGAAAACCGGATTCGAGCTTACCCGACGTTTCTTGGAAGAGGTCGAAAGATTTGCCAAATCGCATCCCGATAGGAAAATTGCCGTCGCCTGCGAAGTCGGCGACGACCACGAGGACGAAATCGCCCGGGCGGCCCGGGAACTCGGTAGGGACGTTCGGACGTTCGCGGATCTCACCGGAACACACCGCTTTTTCACCTATCGCATATGGCCTTCGTAACGAACGTCGATTTCTCTTCCGCCCTCTCGAAACCCGGCGCGTATTCCGCGGTATTGGCGGCCTCGCTCCGCCGTTTGCTCGACGAGGAAGGATGTTCCGGATTTGCCGAAGAAATCGTTTCCCTTTCGGAGAGGAACGGCAAAGTCGCCATACGGGTCACCGGCCCTCTCGTTGCTTCCGCGCTTTCGCTTCGACAGGGCAAGATTGAGTCCGCGTTCGAGGAAACGCTCTCCAAATTCGGCAGGAAGGGGAAAATTTCCGTCCGCATTCGGTAACGGACGGCCCCATGAAAACCCAGGAACGCTTTTTCCGACGGATTCAAAAGCGGGCGCTCGCGCTTTTTTCCACGTTCGTTCTCGCGCTCGCCTTCGCCTCCCTTTCGCAGTTGGGGGAATATTCGGCACACCGGACGGCGACCGTTCCTACTCCGGATGGTAAAACCGTCCAAAACCGGGAACCGGAGGCCGTCGTTCCCGATTCGCCCGCCGAAAATTCGGAGACCGTCCTCATCGGTCCGAACCCCGAAATCCGAGATAGCCTCCTCTCTCTCATACGCACTGCGAAATCCGAATTTCTCCTCAACGTATATCTCCTTACCGAACCGTCCGTCGTCGAAGCGCTCGTATCCGCGAAAAAACGCGGCGTCGACGTGCGGGTGATATTGGAAAAAGATCCGTACCGGCTTCCGGGGGCGAACAGAAAAGCCCGCGACCAGCTCCTTTCCGCCGGAATCGAGGTATTTTCGAGCAAGGACGCGTTTGCGTTCGTCCACGCGAAATACGCCGTAGCCGATGGGAACTCCTATGTCTTCTCAACCGGGAATTACACGAAGACCACGTTCGCGAAGAATCGGGAATTCTTCATTTTCTGAAACGATTCGGCGACCGCCGAATTTCTCCGTTCCGTATTTTCGGCCGATTTCCGAGGTTCGCCCTTCATCGGGAAAATCCCCGACCGATTCTACCTCGCGCCCTCGGACGCTCGGAAGAAGATTCTCGGCTTCGTCGCGGCGGCGGAAAAATCGGTTACCGTTTTCGCTCCCTCGGTATCCGACCCAGAATTCGTCGAAACCCTGAATTCCGCCGCGTCCTCCGGAGAAAAAGTCCGGGTATGTCTCGCCGCAACCGCTTCGGCCGGAGATCTTTCGGTTTTCGGGTCCGGAGTCCTCGTAACGCGGTCGAGGTGACCGCTCCTCCATGCGAAAACCATTCTTGCCGATGGGAAGAAACTCCTCATCGGGAGTGCGAATTTCACTCAAAATTCATTGGATCGAAACCGGGAAACGGGTGCCGTTTTCGAAAACGAACGGCTCTTGCACAATTACGAAAACACGCTCCGGCAGGATTGCAAGTG
>JAUPLX010000075.1 GCA_030836665.1 Patescibacteria group bacterium | reverse complement strand
GCGCGTAGTACGTAAAATCGACATGGGCCGTACCGTTCGTTACTACGGCCGTACCGTTCTGCGGGATTACGGCTCCGGAAGATACGGAAACCGTATAGACGATTCCGCTTCCCATGTTGTCGGAATCGACTACCGTGAGCGATACCGTCTGAGAGGTATTTTGGGCTACGGGAATTGCCGAAAAATCCGGAGCGACTCCCGTGACGATCGGGGATTGGAGCGCGGAACCGACCGTCGCGAACACGCCGACGGATTCGTCGGAAAAAACCGCTACGTACGATATCGAACACGAAATCACGGCCGCCGCTCCGATGGCGAAAACCCTAAGGCGCGTGGAAAATTTCGGTTTGGACGGCATGGAAAATAGGAAATTGACGAATTTATTTCCCCTCCTTTTCCTCTTTACGCATCGATTCGAGCAATTCGGCCTTCAAGCGTTCCTTCGAACGGGGGGCGACGATGAGGAGGTAGTAGCCGAGGCAGGAAAGTATGAGGATTCCGAAAACCGCTACCGAATAGTCGACGCCGACGTACTGTTCCTCGTAGGTGACGGAGAAGGTCTCGGAATCGTTGAAATCCTTCTTGATCTTATCTTTGCCTTCGTACGAAAGCGACAGGTTCGCGGTAATATCGCGGGAAACGGTGCGGGTGTGGACCGATTCGTAGAATTTGAGGTACCGCTGTTTTTCGGCCGTCTTGTCGGCGTAATATTCGGAAAGGGTCTTGAACTTTACGGTCTTGGTTCCGTCGTCGTTCACGACCGGGTATCCGAAGCCTTCCCAGAGGGATTCGAACCGGCGTTCGGACTTCGGAAGGACGTTTCCGAACCCGTCGTTCACGGGGAGGTAGTCGACGAGTTTTTCTCCGATGAATACGCCCTGCGGGTTGACGACGGATTCTTTCCCGACGCTTTTGAGAACTTCTCCGGTTTCGTCGACGAGTTCAATCTTTCCCGTCGGCTTGAGATGGACGTTCCCGTCGTTCTTGAAGCGGGCGGAAAAGCTGATGGGGAAATTTTGGAATTCGGATTTCGCCTGGAATTTCGAATCGGAACTGGAGCCCACTTCGAAGGAAGAGAGGTTCCCGGAAACGTTGGCTTCGCCCGGAACGTCGACGAGAACGAGGGCGCCGAGGCGCTGAACGACGGCGACCTGCCCCTTATCGGGAGCCGGAGAAAAGAATATGGCGCCGTAGTGTCCTCCCGGCTCGGCATTGGAGGGGGCCTTGATCTTGAAGCGGATTTCGCGAGTTTCCCCTTGGGCGAGGGTGAGGTTCTTGTCTTCGATGGAAATCCAGTTGGAAAGGGCGTATTCGTCGGATCCCTGGTTTTGGGGTTTTACGAAAGACGGGGTACCGGAATCGTCGCCGGCTACGAAATCTTCTTTCGAAGTGTAGAGCGTGATGGCTTTTCCGGTGTCGTTCGTCACTTTCACGATGCCGGAAGTCTCTTTGCCGGTTTCGATGGAGTATTCGAACTTCAGGGGGGAAATGCTGATTCCGGCGGCATGGGCGGTGGCCGAAACGGAAACGAGAACGAGGGCGGCGAAAGCCTGGAGGAAGGAAGGAACGCGCATAGGGAACGTAACGTGTTTTTCGGCGGATACGCCGAAACGGTCCCGTACTTCGGGAACTCGTTCGAATCCTATGGAAAACCCCTCCGAATACAAGAGAAAAGGGGAGGAAAGTAAAAAAATCCCCTTCCTTACGGAAAGGGATTTTCAGAAGTCGGTATACGACTAGAAGTTACCGGTAACGGTGAAGGTGAGAACGTCGTTATAATCTCCCGCTTCCGTCTGTGCGTCGATGTTGGCGTTGAGGTTTACGGTGGTAGTCGCGTTCGCCTTCGCTACGTTATCGGCGATGAGGACATTCTGGCTTCCGGCGATGTCGGTAGCGGAACCGATGACGGTACCTCCAGCATCAGTGGAACTTAAAACCTTATAAGCGTCGGTTCCGGTAGTGGTGGCGGCGGCGGAGGCGCGTCCGAGAGTACCGATGTACTTGTCGGTTCCGGCGGATCCGGTAGCGAGACCGATGGATCCCATGGCTACGGTGATGCCGTTGCGCGCGTTGGAAGCGGTGGCAAGGGTGAGGGATTGGGCGTTGGCTCCGATGCTCAAGGTACCGAAGTTGATAGCGCCGGTGCTTACCGCCATCGTGAGGATGGAAGCGACCTTGGCGGAAACTTGGACGGTGGAACTACCGGTAGCGTTGTTGGTACCGTTATAGGTATCGTCCCATACTACGTCCGTATCGACAGTACCGCCGGTAACGGATCCGGTGAAGGTGGTGGCGGCGTGCGCCGATCCTACGAGGAGAGCGGCAACGGAAACGCCGGCGATAAGTTTCTTAGTGAGGGCTTTCATGAAAGAATGAAAGTTAGGTATAGACAAATCCCTAATACTCCGATACCGAACAAAGTCAAGAACGATTTCGTACGTTAATTGGGAAATCCGCTTCCAGACTAGTAGGAAAGGGAAATTCCGATTACCGTCGTTCCCGAGTAAGAACCCGCGGAACGGAGTCCGTCAACTTTGGAGACGAACGAAAAGTCGTAGACGTAGGTCTTCGGGTTTCCGTTCGCATCCGGCGATGCGGTGGCTACCGAGTCGATTACGCCGCCGGTGACGGCGCGCGTCGTCGTCCCGTCGCAAACGGAGGTTCCTCCCGATCCCGATGCCGAACAACGGAACCCGTACCCGTCGGTGCCGTTCCATGCCGGAATCGCGTCGTATCCCGCGGAGAGCGAGGCGTTTCCTCCGGCTACGAGCGAAAACGGAGCTCAGAGGGTCGTTACCGTGACGGTAAGGGGCGTGGAAACCGCGAGATTGCCGGCGGTAAGCGTACCGACGGAAACCCCGCTTCCGGAAATGAGTACCGATACGGAATCCACGTAGAACGCCGATACCTTCTGGGCTTGGTTCCCCGCGGAATCGCGTACCGTGAAGGTCGCGCGGTACGCGCCGACGGATAACGGGTTCATAACGTAATTCGCGTTCGAGGCGTCCGCTCCGGAAGACGAGACCGAAGCCGCGGTCACGTCGGAGTAATTTCCGGATCCGTCGTTCTTTTCGAGTTGGAAGGTCCGAATCGGGGAAGCGTCCATGAGCGTGTCGTCGGAGTACGCGTACGATACGGTGACGCCAGTTCCCGTGGACAAAAGCGTCGATTCCGACGGGGTTACGGAGGCGATGGTCGGAGCGGCGGCGTCGAAGACGTTGGCCGAATTCGGCGTTCCCTTCGGTTCGGCGGCGTCGAAGAAGTCCGAGCCCGTTTGGGCGGAATACCAATTTCCAGCCACGAGCCCGTCGCCCGGAGAATTCCGGCGCTCCATCGAAACGACCGACGCGTCGGACCCTGCGGGAAACGGATTCGCCTTCGCCCGGTCGTACACCGACCCGGAGGCGTTTTTCAGCACGAGGTTCGCGGACTGCGACGGCGAGAACGAAAGGGACGCGGTAACGTAGTCGGGCGATACGGAGGCCGAGAGCAGGTTCGACGGATCGGAGACGATTGAGGCCGCGATGAGATAGAAACCGTTCCCGGCAATCGTCTGCGGGGAAGCGGGAAGCGTCAACGCGGAAGTTCCGCTTGCCGAGGCCGCGTCGATTTGGAATCCTCCGACGTCGATGGGGTCCG
>JAUPLX010000008.1 GCA_030836665.1 Patescibacteria group bacterium | reverse complement strand
TTCCGAAAAAGCCGAATCCGGTGCGGTCAAGGCACTCATTTTCGATTCGCAGTACGATACCTACAAGGGCGTCGTCGTCTACGTGAAGCTCTTCTCGGGAACCATTAAGAAGGGCGATTCCTTGGAACTCATCCATACCGGTTCGAAAATGGAAGCGCTCGAAGTGGGATGTTTCCGTCCGAAATACGACCCCATCGGCATAATCAACGAAGGGGAAATCGGATACGTCGTCACGGGCTTGAAGACCGTCGCGGAAGCGAAAGTGGGGGATACGCTCTTCAAGGGTGCTTCCGACCGGAAGATTCCAATCGACGGATTCAAGCGCATCACCCCGTTCGTCTTCGCCGGAGTATACCCGGTGGATACCGACGAATACCCCAAACTCAAAGATTCGCTCGACAAGCTGATGCTCAACGATTCTTCGCTTTCTACCGAAAACGAAGTTTCTCCCGCTCTCGGGCACGGGTTCCGTTGCGGATTCCTCGGACTTCTCCATCTCGACATCGTCAAAGAACGCCTTTGGCGCGAATTCGACATGGATGTCATCATGACCTCCCCGCAGGTGACCTACCGCGTCGTCGTGGCGGGCGACAAGGTCGCGGATTACCCGCGCAACCGTCCGGAACTCCTCGAATTCGAAAACAAGACCGCGACCGCCGTCTACGTCTCCAATCCGGAAGACCTTCCGAAACCGGGCAACCTCCTCCATATCGAAGAACCCATCGCGAAGATCGAAATCATCACCCCCTCCGAATACGTGGGCGGACTCATGCAACTCTGCCAAGAACGCCGCGGAAAATTCACCGCTCAGAATTATCTCGACGCCCGTCGCGTAGTGCTCAGCTACGAAATTCCGATGGCCGAACTCGTCGGCGATTTCTACGACGATCTCAAAAGCATTTCTTCCGGATACGGTTCGCTTTCTTACGAATTCCTCCGCTACCAGATGGACGACCTCCACCGCCTCGACATTCTCGTCGCGGGAGAAAAGGTCGACGCTTTCTCCATGATCGTTCATTCCGGCCGTGCCCGGACGCTCGGCGGAAACATTTGTCGGAAACTCAAGGATAACATCCCTAAAGCGCAGTTCGCCATCGCCATTCAAGCCGCCCTCGGCAATACCGTCATCGCTCGCGAAGACCTCTCGGCTCTCCGGAAGGACGTTACCGCCAAACTCTATGGCGGCGATATCTCCCGTAAGCGGAAACTCCTCGAAAAACAGAAGGAAGGAAAGAAGAAGATGAAGCAGTTCGGACGGGTAAGCATCCCGAGTGAAACCTTCGTGAACATATTGAAAAAATAACGTCAGCCGATATCGAAACCGATTTTCCCATTGTCAATCGATTCGCTATTGCGCCTCCGGAATTACGGACTAAACTGGGCAAGTTTACTCCGTAATTTTTTGACCTATGGGAAACGAAAAATTCTTTCAGGGAGTACGGAAGAAAGCCGCGGGAACGCTGGCGTTCATTTTGACGTTTTCGACGTTTCAGCCGTTTTTGGCGTATGCCGTGGCCGCCAACCTTTCAGGGACAAACAACGGCTACGTGAATGCGACGAATTCCGGAAGTTACGTTGCTGAATTCGACCTTGCCGGATCGACTCTCAATCCGGGCGACTACGTCTACGTCGAAGTGCTTTCCGGCGCGAGCGTCATCGCTACCGGCGCTTCCGTGCCGGCTACCGGCGGAGAAGGAACGGGATCGATATCGCCTATCGACTTCTCGTCCTTCGATGATGGAACCTACTCTCTTAGCGGCTCCGTATTCGATAGTGGTGCCGTAGTGACGACCCCTTCGATTAGCGGGACGACCGTTACGAAAGACACGGTCGTTCCGGTCGTAACCTCTACCGGAACGCTTTCCGCGTCTACCGGTTCGGTCGATTTCTCGGGAATTACCGTCACCGAAGCGAATTTCTCCGGCGCGACGCTCTCGTACTCGGGAGTCGGAGGGGCGGTCGAAACGGGAACCGTCAATCTCGACGGGACCGTTTCGGAACTTACGGGAAGCGTGGTCGGACTCTCGTCCAATTCCACGTACGCGTATTCGCTTACCGTCACGGACAGTGCCGGCAACCAAGCGACCGTACCGGCCGGAACGTTCTCGACCGCGTTCAGCTGGGACGGATTGTACGCGACCGTTGGTTCGGGAATTACCGCGGCCGGCATCGCGAATAACTTCACCGGAGTGACGAATTCCAACGTTACGGCATATTCGGGGCTCTTCTTCGAAAAAACCGGACTCGGAAAAATCACGTTCTCCGGAGCGCTCGACCTGACGAATTCGGGAACGATTTCGTTCTTGCAAAATCTCGGCAGCTACCTCGACATGTCGGGTGGCTACGTAGGTCTGACGGTATCTTCCGGATCTACGGCATCGGGTTCGATATTCCAAAGTGCCGGAGCTACCATCGAGGTCTATTTCTCAAGCCAGGTATTCGCTTCCGGATCTTTGGATCCGAGCGCCATCGTCGTGAAAGACAACGAAGGGAACGTCCTCGATTCTTCGGGAATGCTCTCTAACGTTACCTGTGCCGTCGGCATGGGCGGCGAACAGACCTGTTTCTTCGAAGCGTCCCACTTTACGACGTTCGACTTCAAGCCCACCCTTCCGAGCGTTTCGGTAGCCTCGGGCAACTCGATTTCCGGAGCGCTCGCCAAGACCGGCGACACCGTTACGATTACTTTCACCGGAAGCGAATCGCTCACGGGCGTTACCGCCACCATGTCGGGAGTCAATAACGGAAGTCCGCTTACCGTAGCCGGAAGCGGGGCTTCGTGGACCGCGACGGGAACGGTCACGTCCACTGGATCCGTCTCCGGCGCGACGTTCGCCATTGATTTTTCGGACCTTCTCGGAAATGCCGGGGATACGGTAACGTCCACGACCGACTCTTCGAGCGTGTCGTTCGATCCGACCGCTCCTACGGCAGTTCTTTCTTCTTCGGCTCCGTCGACCATTAGCGGGGCCATCTCGGTGGACGTCGAATTCTCCGAAACCGCTACCGGGTTCATCTTGGGGGATATTTCAGTTACCAACGGTATCGCGAGTTCCCTCACGCCTACGAGTTCTACCGGATATTCGTTTACGGTAACCCCGTCGTCGTATTCCGGGGCGATGACGGTTTCCATCGGAACCGGCACGTTCACCGACGAAGCCGGAAACCCGAACGCCGCCGCTTCCAATACCCTTGCGTATACGGTTTCCGTCACGGATACCGACAATCCCGTGGTAACGGTAGGATCGCATACCGACAATCAGAACGTTACCGGATCGACCGCATCTCTCACCGGATCGGTTACGGATACCGGCGGAATCGCCGGAGTCTCGGTCAACGGAAACCCCGCGCAGGTTTCTTCGGGAACCTGGTCGCTCACGCTTACCGGGCTTACCGCCGGGAATAACGCGGTCGAAGCCGTGGCTACCGACCTTTCCGGAAATACCGGTTCGGTTTCGGTCAATCTCATACGCGTCGTCGCGGCTCCCACGAACCAGACGGCGACCCTCTCGGGTTCGACGGAGGCCGTCATAGCGTTCTCGACCGATCTCGTCGCCACGGGGTCCGTGCAATACGGTACGAATTCCGGATCGCTCGGTTCTTCCGCCGTAGGTTCGACTGCCGCGACTTCCCACCAGATTCCGCTTACCGGTCTTTCCTCCGATACTACCTACTATTACCGTACGTTCGGCCTTTCCGACGGAAACACCGGAAGCCTTTCCGAAATTTCCAGTTTCAAAACCCCGGCAGTCGTCGACGTGCTCGCGTCTTCCGGAACGGTTACCGCCACGGGCTCCGCGTACCTGAGCGGCGCGACTTCCACGGGCGCGACCTTTACGAACACCGGAACCCTCGTCATCACGAGCCTCGGATCGTCCGGATCCGTCCAGCTGGCGATGAGCGGATTGACGATTTCAGCATCCGGAAGTTGGGACGGAAACTTCCAAGCCCCGACCTCCACCTCCAATACGGCGACCGGTGCGGGCACCGGATACACGTTTACCGGAACCGTATACCAAATCGGTAGTCCGAACGCCGAACTCACCCTTACGGGCGGCAGTGCCGCGACCGTAACCGTCAACGTCGGAACGTCCTTTTCCGGAACGACGCTCAAGGTATACCGTTCCACCGACGGAGGAACCGTCTATTCTTACCTCGCGGAGTGTACGGTCGACTCTTCGGGAAACTGTACGTTCTCTTCGAGCCAGTTCTCCCTCTTCGGTTTCGCGGCGCCTTCGGATACCACTCCGAACGCCTTCTCGTTTACCGACGTCACCGGATCGGAATTCTCCACGATTATCGAATCCGCCGCCATCACGGTTTCCGGTATCAACGCGGCTTCGACCATCAGCGTCACCGGAGGATCCTATAGCGTGAACGGCGGAAGCTATACGACCGCTACGGGTACCGTCAATAACGGCGATACCGTAAAAGCGAAGGCGACTACGGCCGCCGCGTATTCGACCGCGGTAAACGTCGCGGTGACGATAGGAGGAGTCTCCGATACGTTCACCGTTACGACCAAAACTTCGTCTTCGGGCGGAGGTTCCGCCGGTGGCGGTGGAGGAGGCTCGTCGTCTTCGTCCACCGTTACGACCACTCCCCCCGTGACCACTTCTACGGGTACGACGACCGCAACGAGTTCCGGTTCGACTCCTTCCCCAAGTATGGAGGAAGACGTTTTGGACATCATTACGGAACCCGCTTCCGAAGACGCTCCGTCGGATACTCTTTCCAAATCCGAATTGGTTTTCCGCGACATTACGGGAAATTGGGCGCGTTCGTACGTCGAAACCCTCGCCATGCGCGGCATCGTTCGGAATACCGAAGCGTACCGTCCCGACGATGCCCTTACCCGTGCCGAATTCCTGAAAATCGTCGGCAATTCCGCAGGATGGGACATCGCCATCGCGACGTCGGTTTCCTCGTTTGAGGACGTGGATGCGGGCGCTTGGTATTCCACCTACGCGGAATACGCCGTATCCAACGGAATCATCATGAAGAGCGCGAAATTCCGCCCGAACGATAAGATCACCCGTGCGGAAATCGCGAAAATCCTCGTGAAAGCCGTAGGAAAATCCGCCGTGAATCCGGATCGGCCGAGTTTCTCGGACGTCGCTTCCGGACATTCGCTCTTCACCTTCGTGGAGGCGGCGAAGAAATACGGAATCTTCGACGGACAACAGATTGCCGGAAAACTCGTCTTCCGCCCGAACGATAACATCACCCGTGCGGAAATCGCCAAGGTGGTCGTTCGGACCTTCGAGTTTTAGTTCCGCGTTCCGTCAAAGGAAGAAAAAGACCGGGGGATTCCCGGTCTTTTTCGCAGATACTCTTTATGGAATCCTTGGTTCCCCCTTTTTTCTAAAAAACCGTATCCAGACGTCTTCGAACCGGACGTCGTAGTCCGCGATACCCGATTTGAACTCGGTATATCCGTCATACGAAGCGGGATCGAACCTTCCGCGCATGTGGTCGAAATCGAGATATTCGAACCCCTTCGCCAGGGAATCCTCGAACCACCGATCCACGATGGCGAGTCCGAGATGGTAGGGTTTCGCTTTCGCGTCCTGGAAGGCGATAAGATACGTACTGGTCGGCGCGTCGTCGAGGAATACCGCTCATGCCAACGGTTCGTCCCCGACGTAGGCGAGGAATGTCCGAATATTCCCATCCTTCCTTCCTGAGAGGAATTCCTGACGGGCGATAAGGTATTTTTTCCATCCGTGGGGGACGGACGTTTTCCGGTACGCTTCGAGAAACGCTTCGAGCGGGGCGTCGGTATCGATTCGTATTTCCCCCGACGCCACCCGTTTTCGAATCTTGTTCCGGTGTCCGCGGGGGCCGACTCCCCATTTCTTCCAATACTCCGCAGTATCGAGCACTGAGAACGCCGATCTGGTGGAATGGTGGAAGAAATGCGCCGCGAAGGAGGGGAGTTTCCACCATCCTTTTCCTTCCGGCTTGGGTTTTCGGAGGGGTGACCACATCGCCCATCAGCGCTCGAAGCCGTATTTTTCCAAAACTTCCCGAGTGGGTTCGAAATCGCCTTTTTCAAAACTCGCGGTCCAAAGCCATTTGCCGAATACGGGTGCTACGAGCCCGTAAAAACCGTCTTCGAACACCGTTCGCACCCCGTGTTTTTCGGCATGGCGGGCAATCCACGAAAAATACGTCTCCGAATGGGATCGGTAATACCGGTAATCTTTCGGAAGTTCTTCGCGACGGAGTTTTTCCATGCATCGGAGTATAAGCCGTTTCCTTCGCGCGCAAGCCCGACCCCCTTATTTTACTCGAACCCATCGTTATGGTACTATCGTCGGGAACATTCGATTTTGTTTCATGAATCTCAAACGAATCCTCCAGGAAGACCTTCCGAAGTGCTTCGCATATCCCATAGGATACCGGGATTTGCCCGTGCCCGCGGTTGAGAAGTTCGAGGGGTACTCCAGTCGTTTCGTTTCTTCCGAAAAATACCGCAAGGGGGATTTCCTCCGGATTTTAAAGACCTTCCACGAAGGCTCCGAAGTATTTCTCGCGTTTCAGGAGAAGGGCGGATCATCCATGGTTTACCTATACGGCGAAAGGGGAGGGAAGACCGAATTCTGGGGGGAAATAGGGGATTCGCTCCGAGAAGAACGCCCGGCATCGTACCTGTTCTTCATTGGAATTTCCGATGAGTTCCGCCGTTCCGGCACCGCATCCCGGAAGATTCCTTTTTTCGACGCGGTTTCCCGTTTCGCTTTTGGAAAACCTTTGCGATCCGGTTCGAGCTTCGTTCCCGTATGTGACGAAAAAACCGAAGAGACCGTATTTCCCGTCCGGCGGATATTTGAAAAACTGTTCCTCTCGGGGGAAGTCGGAGCGTACGAGGGGGATATCGAAGGGAAGGGGTACGTTTTCAAAACCCGCGTCCTCGAGATTCTTGAGAGTCCGATTTTTACGGAAAGCGGGGCGTAATGGGTGTTTTGACCTTGATTTTACGGACTCTTCCCATATAATCCGCCCGAAATTTCTTAATATTCCCCCATGCAGAAGACTCTCATCCTCCTGAAGCCGGACGCCGTCCAGAAATCGCTCGTCGGCGAAATCCTCTCCCGTTTCGAACGGAAGGGGCTTAAGATCATCGGACTCAAGATGATCCAGCTCGACGACGCGGTTATCGGCGAACACTACGATTTCCTTGCGGACAAGCCGTTCTTTCCGTCCATCGTTTCCTATATGAAGTCGTCCCCGATCGTCGCCCTCGCGCTCGAAGGGCACGAAGTCGTCAAGGTCGTTCGCCAGCTTTGCGGCGCGACCAATCCGGCCGACGCGCTTCCGGGAACCATCCGCGGAGACTTCGCGAAGTCCATCGACAACAACATCATCCATTCCTCCGATAGCGAGGAGACCGCCGCTAAGGAACTCGCGCGCTTCTTCAAAGCCGGTGAACTCCACTCGTACGAACGAACCCTCATCGACTAATCTCAAAAAAGAGGGGCCTCGAACGCCCCTCTTTTTTTATTTCCGCTCCATGAATCCCTTCCCCGGATCCATAACCGAATTCTCCCTCCATTTGTCGAGCCGCGAAACCCGCCGCATCGATACTTTTTTGGCGAGCCAATATCCGGAAAGGTCCCGCTCGAACATCCAGCGCCTCATCGACAAGGGATTCGTGAAAGTGAATGGACAGGTGATAGATAAAAACAAGAAGGTTTATGCCAAGGACGTCATCGCGATAGAATGGAAAAGCGAACCGGGAAAATTCGAGGCCGAAGACATTCCGCTCGATATCGTCTTCGAGAACGCCGACTTCGCCATCATCAACAAGGATCCTTTTCAAAATACTCATCCGGTCATGGGAGAAGGCGGAAATTCGGGAACCCTCGTCAATGCGCTCCTCCACCATTTCGGAGAACTTTCGGTAATCGGGGGAGTGGAGCGTCCGGGTATCGTCCACCGCCTTGACAAGGATACCTCGGGCATCATCGTCATCGCCAAGAACGACCGCGCGATGACCTCGCTCCATAAATCCTTCCACGACCGCCGCATTAAGAAGACGTACCTCGCGCTTTCGCTCGGCGCGCCGAAAGAGGACTCCGGATATATCGAATCGTACATCGGCAGGGAACCGGAAAGCCGCATCCGAATGACGGTGACGAATCCCATCAATCCGAAGATCGCCAAGACGGAATTCACCGTTTTGGAAAGGGGAGTGGAAGGGAAATACGGCCTCTTCGAAGTGAATCTCCTGACTGGCCGTACCCATCAGATCCGCGTGCATCTCGCTACCATCGGACATCCCATTCTCGCGGACAAGGTCTACGGGAACGAAAAGGCCAACCGCGTCGCCGAGGAATCGCACGGGCTTTCCCGGCAATGGCTCCACGCCTATTCGATTTCGTTCGCGCTCTTCAATAAGCATTACCGCTTTACGGCGGCGCTCAAGCCCGATCTTCTCGCGTTCGACCCCGAAGGACTCGCGAAATATTCGAAAAATACGGTCGAAATCCACGAATTCCAACCATAATTCCCATGCTCGGCTATACCGTTTCCCTCGCTTTCCGAGGCCTCTCCACCTACCGCTGGAATAATTTCCCCCGCGTAGAACAGGTAACCGCCACCGACAACGTGGCATTCTCGCTCCACGTCGCCCATCTCGTCGCGCTTTCGTACGAAGCCGAAACCGGAACGAAGGTCGATATCGGCTACCTATACCGCCGTGCGCTCTTTTCTTCGTTTTCGACGTTTCTCCATTCGGACATATCGAACGAAGTGAAACAGCACGTGAAAACGAAAAACCCCGCTATCTACCAGAAACTCTCCGACGTCGCCTACGACCGTCTGCTCGCTTGGGATTTGCCCGACTTCGTTCGTAAAGACGTCGAAACCTACCGTCGTCCGAATTCCGAAAAAATTCTGGAAGAAAAAATCTACCAGTTCTCGAAAAATTGGGTTTCGTACCAAGAAGCTTTCACGAGCAATTTCGTCTATTTCCGTTCGTTCGAGCGTCCGATGTCCGACATTCGCGAACGCTACCTCTCGTCGGAATATGCCGAACTGCGCAAATATCTCGCCCTCGATCCGGTAGACCATGCGGAAAGCGAACTCTACCTCCTCGCCATCCGCCGCCTCCAATCGAGCTTCCGCTGGAACCACATGCGCCGCACCCACCCGGTATCGGTCATGTCGCACTTGTTCTTCATTTTCTATATTTCCTACCTCATCGGAAACGCTGAAGGTCTGAGCGAGGATGCGGTTACCGACATTATGACGACCGCCCTCTACCACGACATCCCGGAAGCGATTACGGGCGACGTCATTACGCCGACGAAGAAATCGGTTCCCGGATTCGAAGACCTTCTTGCGGAAATCGAAGAGGAAATGGTGGAAGAATACCTCATCGAACATATCCGGAATCAGCCATTCGCGGCGGAATTGAAAAAGCGCATGCTCCATCCGTGGGATTGCGACAACGGGAACCTCGTAAAGCTCGCGGACGTGTTTTCTGCCCTCTTTGAAGCGAAGATTGAGGCGGCGAACAGCGAAGAATTCGCCCACGTCTACCGGAAAATCCGGAAGAACCTCCACAAATTCGAAAATCCTTCGGTCGCCTACCTCTTCCGCCACGCGGTCGATCCGTTCGAGGAAAATCTTGAGGACATTTTGAAGTAGGACCCCATTAGAATCCGACCCTCCGGAGGATTTTTTCCGAAGCGGAAAGCTCGGCGTCTTTGGATTCCTCGGCATGTTCCGCGAGATACGACCGGAGGTTCGATACTTCGGAACCCTCGGGAATGTCGATATCCACCGTTTTGATGCCCTTTT
>JAUPLX010000074.1 GCA_030836665.1 Patescibacteria group bacterium | reverse complement strand
CAATACGGCGACTGCCGAGTACGTGCGTCCGAAAAGGACATCCGAAATCGGAGCGAACGGATGGATTGAGACGGTAAGGATGAAAAATCCGATCGCGACTGCGGACGCGATGACGAAGCCATTCTGCCAATTCGGAAATCTCAAATTCCGAAGGATTCGCCGAATCGGCAAAAACGCGAGAAATATCCCGGCCCAAAGAACGAACCACGCCAAGCGGACCCCTTCGTAGAGAAAAATTCCCCGAGGAAGTTCGCCACCGAAAAATGCCGGAACCCCTCCGAATACTAGAGGAAACGTAAAAAAGAACGCGGTCACGAGATATTGTGAAACGCGTTCCATACCCTATCCTACGTAACCTTCGACTACCTCGGCAAGATCCCCGTCCGCGTCGAAAGTAAAGGAGAAATCGACCTTGTCCCCTTCTAGGACGCGAGGAAGCCAATACGGATCATCGGCCCACATGTCGTCGAACGGAATCTTATCGAGCGTGAACCATTCGGGACGCATTTCTTCGGTTTCGATGCCGTCCGGCCCTACGTAATCGCGAACGAAAAACACGTTCACGTCCTGGTTCCAATCGGGCTTTCCTTCGAAGGTGAAGTGCAATATTCCGACCGATTCGAGCTTCGACTCGGGAACGTCGATGCCGGTTTCCTCACGAAGTTCGCGCACGGCGGCCGCTTCGACGGTTTCGCCGGCTTCGACCTTTCCTCCGGCTCCGTTCCACTTCCCCTCCCCGAAACCGCGTTTCTTCATGGCGAGAAGGATTTCTTCTTTGGGATTCATTACGAAGATGAGCGTGGATTGCCGCATGTCGGAAAAAGAAAAAAGTACTTTTGGTAGGGTACTTTTTTCAGGACGGTTGGCAAGGGGAAAAGGTTTCTCATCCCCATTCCGTACGGCTAATCGGACGGCGTGACGACGAATTCGACGCCCGATTCCGCATTCTCTCGGAAAACCGCGAAAACCGATTCCCGAAAGTCCGCGTCGAGCTTATCGGCATCCGTATGGAGCCAAACGATGCGACAAGGGGTCGCTACGTCCGAAAGACAGTCGGCGAGCGCGTCGAGATTCCTTCCGAAATAATCGGGAAAACCGAATGCGGAAGACGCTTCGTCATAAAAGGCGTCGGCATCGGAAAATCGTGCGGCATCGAGTACGTAGGTCTTCATGGGGAAATTGAATTATCTGGGAGAACATATCTTTTCAGGAACGGGACGGACGGACGGATCGGTCTCTATCCGAATCGGATCGCCTAAGAATTTCGGCCGTACGTTCGCGAAGACGACGTCGTAGAACGCGAGGGCTCTCGCGGGGATTTCCCGGAGATTCGCGAGTACCGCGTCGAAAAACGGCAATCATTCGGCTTCGTAAGCCACGGCGTCGATCCCTTCGATACGGGCGACGAACAACGCCCGTTCGGCATGGGAAGATTGGGAGATGACCGTAAGTTTCGAAAGCCCGAAGACTTCTTTCGCCCGAATGACGGAATCGAGCGTCCGGAATCCGGCGTAATCGCCGATGATCCGCTCCGGTGGAACGCCCTTTTCCATAAGCGAAAGCTGCATGTCCTTGATTTCGTTGTAATCTTTGGTGGCATTGTCTCCGGATACGAGAAGACAGTCGACCTTGCCGTTCTTGTAGAGGTCGGCGGCGGCGGACATTCGGAATTCGAAAAACGCGTTCGGCAATCCGTTCGGCATGCTTTTCGAAGTTCCAAGCACGAGTCCTACGGAATTTTTCGGAATGGAACCGATATCGGAATACGTATGGGACACCGAGGCGATTTCGATTGCCGAATACGAGACGACGAACGTTCCGAACCCCGCTGCGAAAACCCAAAGGACCCCCCGTCTCCGAAAGGATGGACGCGAGTTTCGGAACGCGTCCGAAAGGGAACGGAGATGTCGGGAAAAGATATTCGCCATTCCGGAAAATTTACGCACCGAGAATACTCCGGAAAACGGTTCGGGCAAAATGGAATTATGCCGGAAGCGTATACAGCGCGGCCTTGCGGATCTGCCCGGCCCTCGGATACTGCGCGAGCGGAACGGGATCGGTCGTCTTGTTGACGTACGGATCGAGGACGTACCATGCGTCGTTCTTCTTGAACGCCACGCAACGGTGCCCGTATTCGCTTTTGGAACCGGTGAACACGTCGGCGAAATTCGCCTTGGGATCGGAAGGCGGAAGTCCGGCGGAAATCTCGGTAGGGCTTCTCGACGGGTCCGACGACTGGCGGAGTCCGGTCGGTCCGTACGAATTCTGCACGTCGATGGCATCCCCGCGGCGCAAACTCACTCCGAAAATGCGTTCGGCGTTTTCGCGGGCGGTTTTGGAACAGAGGGTCGACCCGGTTTGGGAGCGTTCGGCAGGACCTGAAGAAATGCCGCCCATCGGTACGCCGGCAGGACGTCCGCCGCGCTCCAGCGACATCTGGGCCATCTTCTGGTGGAATTCGGCGATCTTCGCGGCATGCGGACCTTGTTTTCCAAGATCGACACCTTCGCCCAAGAGCTGGTTTTTCAAACCTTCGACCCCTTTGGCATCGGTGATTCCGAGGGTCGTGGCGAGGACGTTGGCGAGAGCCCCTGCCTCCGCCGGACTTTCGGCCTTCACGAGCATATGGTCCGCCGTCATCGCCTCGCGGATCATATCGGAGACGTCGTCGGAGACGATTTCTTCAAAACGGCGGGCATGCGCGTCGAGCGCGGCTTTGCGATCGGCCTCGGAGAGTTCTTTCGACGAAAGCACTTCGATGGTATAGCCGTCGAAAATGGGGAGGTATTTTCCGTTCTGATCGTAGAAACCCGGGCGAGGATCGAATTTCTTCGTACCTTCGGTTCCGTTGATCTTCACGCGTTCCACTTCGTCCGGAAGGATATCGCCCGCACCGACGGCGCGGTTGACCTTGTCGTTCTTCCCGAAGTCGACCACGAACTTTTGTCCGGGTTGGCCTTCTTTGGCGTTAAGCGAAGCTTTGACGATGGCGTCCTTCCCCTGACAAGGACTTCCGCCCCCTTCCATGAGGAAAAGTTTGGAAAGGTCGACGCCCGCGGCGCGGAGCTTCGACACGTCTTTTTCGGTCATGGTCGCGACGTCCATCTTTTCGAGCATGGCGGAAACGTCCTTGTCGGCCCCGGTCTTCAATCCGTCGAAACGCCCCTTGAGATCGGATTTTTTGAGCGTTTCGGCGTTTTTTCCCATTTCGATGGAACGGCGCATGGAGGCGGCTACGGCCCGAAGGGATTCCGGATCGTTCGGATTGACCGGAGGAAGATCGCTCCCGTTATCGCGGTCATACGAGCGTACGTGGAAAACGAGGATGGTACGTTCGTTTTCCGAAAGCGCCCTGATCATTTCCGCCTGCTTCTCCGGGGGAGCGCCTTCGAACCCGTTTCGAAAGAGCGAAACGAGCGAAGCGTTCCATGCCTTATCGAGCGCCTCCTTGACGACCGGATTGGATTTGAGCGCGTCGAGCGAACGGACGAACTCCGGATTTTTCGCGAGATCTTTCAGGGCGTCGGGATTTTTTTGGATTTCCGAAACGACCGACTCGGTCGGTGCGCGTTCGATGGGAGCCCCCGCGGGAGCGGAACGTTCGGCGTTGGTATTTTCGGCCATGGGAGATGCGGTTATGCGGAAGTCGCGAAGAAGCGGAGGAGGAGGGATTCGGCATCCCGCCTGTCGGCAATGAGTTCTTGGCGTTCGCGTTCGAGGATTTCCGCAAGACGCGACATGATTCCGGCCATACGGTCGCCCGTAAGGGATTCCATCCCCTCTTCGAACGCGTCGGAAAGGAGGGATTCGATTTCGGAACGCGAAGCGTCGGAAAGCGGAGATTCGAGAACGGCTGCCCAAACCGCGTATTCCGGGCACGTCGATGCCGCCGAACGGAGAAGTTCGGCGAATTTTTGCGAGGCAGTCGGTACGGGTAGGATATCCATGGAGAACGCTTACCCGTAAAGTCTACCATTTATGCGCGGCTTTTGGCAAAATTAATCCCCTTCCATTCGAGAATCTTTCCGAGAAAGTAGATTCCCAGCATGGCGATCGGACCGAATTCGACGTGCCCGTGCTTTCCGTATTCCAGCGCGACGACGTGCAATACCGTAAATACGAGGACGACGTACGCGAAACGGTGGAGGAGTTTCCAATACCGGAATCCCATGACCTTTACGGAAACCGCGTTCGAAGTGACGAGCAGAAAGAAACAAAAGAACGCGGCGACGGCACCGTATCCTAGGAACGTGACGCTGTTTTCCCATATCCAGAAGCCGGATTGCCACGGATACGCGGCATACGGGCTGACGAAATAGTTCATCGAATGCACGACGGCAAGCGTTCCCATGAGGATGCCGATTTCTTTCCGAAGCCCCATGAGCGCGGCGAATATCCGGAGTCCGAAGACTTTCGAGAGAATCGGAATGAAAAGCACGAACCAAAGGAGCGCGAAAGCCGCACTGCCCGTATCCGCGACCAACTGCGGAAAGAACGCGAGCGGAACGCAGAGCGCGGAGAGGACGATGAGGATGAGGCCGATTTTAGCCCGGTAGGCTAAGATCGATTTGGAGACGGGTTCGGTAATCCGGTTGGCGGCACCGATGGCGTTGACGAGAACGTTCATGGAAAAAAGAAAGGATATGCCCGAAGAGCATATCCGAAAACGTAAAATCTCCTTGAATTTTTAATTGAAATTCCGACCGCGGTTTCCGCGGGGATCTCCGCGGTCACGGCTCGGAGCGTGAACGGTTCCGGGCTTTCCGGCCGGTTTCGCACCGCCGGACGGCCTTCCGTAACGCCCGCTCAAAGCATCCGCGTCTTCCGGTTTGGCGAACCTTCCGGAACGGGGGGCTCCCCGGCCGCGCGGTACCCGCTTGGCGGCGAGAGCCGCGGAAGCTTCGCTTTTGGCGATGGCGTCGTTCGTCGGAAACGGGTGGTCTTCGATGACCGGAACGTTCTTTTTGATGAGACGTTCGATATCGCGGAGGTATTCGCGCTCTTCCCCGTCGCAAAACGACATCGCGAGACCGCTCGCCCCGGCGCGGCCGGTCCGTCCGATACGGTGGACGTAGCTTTCCGGCTCGTTCGGAAGGTCGTAGTTGACGACATAGGCGAGATTGTCGATGTCGATGCCGCGCGCGGCGATATCGGTCGCGACGAGAACGCGGATTTCGCCTTCTTTAAATCCGCCCAAAGCGCGCTGACGAGCGTTTTGGGATTTGTTGCCATGAATGGCTTCGGCATGGATTCCGGATTTTTGAAGGTCCTTTACGATCTTATCGGCGCCGTGTTTGGTGCGGGAAAAAACGAGCACCTGCTTCATAGCAGGATTCTTCAGAAGGTGTACGAGAAGGAGCCGCTTGTCGTTCTTAGAGACGAAATATACCGACTGGGCGACTTTTTCAGCCGTGGAAGAAACGGGAGTCACTTCGACGCGGGCGGGGTTTTTAAGAATGGTCTGCGAAAGCTTTACGATTTCTTCCGGCATGGTAGCCGAAAAGAGAAGGGTCTGGCGGTCGGCCGGAATTTTCGCGATGACCTTGCGGACGTCGTGGATGAACCCCATGTCGAGCATGCGGTCGGCCTCGTCGAGAATGAAAATTTCGATGTGGCGGAGATCCACGTATCCTTGGCCCATGAGGTCGATAAGACGCCCCGGAGTGGCGACGAGGATGTCGACGCCCTTACTGAGACGATCGGTTTGCGCGCCTTGCCCCACTCCGCCGAAAATGACGGTATGCCGGAGTCCGGTATTGCATCCGTACGCGGAAAGCGATTCGCCGATTTGGATGGCGAGTTCGCGGGTGGGCGTGAGAACGAGACAACGGATGGGGCGTCTGTGTCCGCCGGAATGCGGACGCTCTCCGATTTTTCGGAGTGCCACCTCGCTTCGCTCGACTCCTGAAAAATGCGGCGAGGTCCTCGTTCCGGCCGAAAGCAGCTGTAATACCGGGAGCGAGAACGCCGCCGTTTTTCCCGTACCCGTTTGGGCACAGCCGATAATGTCGCGACCGTCGAGAATTACCGGAATGGAACCGGCCTGAATCGGAGTCGGAACGGAATATCCTTCGGCATCGAGGGCGCGGAGGATGGGCTCGGAAAGTCCGAGATCTTTGAAGAAAACCAAAAGGGCGTTGTAAGAAGAATGAGTCGGGATAGTAGGGTATTTTCCTAAAAAAGAAAGTTTCGCCAAAGCGGAAATTTCGCCAATTTTGGAAATGACGGATTTTAAGTACAATATCCGCGAAATAATCTCCATCTCCGCGATTATGACGCAATCAGAATCCATACGGAAACGGCTCGTTTCGGAAAAAATAAAAAGCCGGTTTTTGTCTTCCGGTATTTCGCACGTGTCCCTTTTCGGATCATATGCCCGTAACGAGGCGACGGAGGGAAGCGATTTGGATTTGCTCGTGGAACTTTCGGACGGTAATCGCGTAACGTTCCAAACTTTGGAAGAACTCCAAGAATTTCTCCAAGGAGAATTCCACGTAAGAAAGGTCGATTTCGTTACGAAAAGGAAATTGAACCCATATTTGAAGCCGTACGTGGAAAAGGATATCGTTCCCGTTTTTTAGCATGCGGAAAGATTCCGAATTTTATCGGTTAGAAATTCTCGGCTCCATCAGAAAAATCGAGACGTACGTCGATTCCATGAATATCGGTCAGTTTTACGACGACGAAAGAACCTTCGACGCTTGTTGTATGCAGCTTCAGCATATCGGAGAATGCGGTACGAAACTCCGATTGGTAGATTCGGATGATTTTCGGGACGTTCCGTTCATTTTAATGACGGGTCTTCGGAACCGGATATCCCATGATTACGCGGGGATTGACGAACAGATTGTTTGGAACACGATACAACACTCGCTTCCGGAATTGAAACGGACGCTCCAAAGAAAGGCCTCCTAAAAACTATCTCGGCCAAACGAACTTCCCCATCAAATCCCCTTTCCCCACGGCTCCGAAGTTCCGGGAATCGACCGACGCCGATACCG
>JAUPLX010000073.1 GCA_030836665.1 Patescibacteria group bacterium | reverse complement strand
TCAGAAAGGAGAAATCCGCTACGTGCACACGCTCCTTCGGGAAAACGTGGCGCTTTTGGACAAAATCGACCCGGAGAGAACGAGATTTTCCCTCGTAAAAGCCGGAAACGATCCCCATGGCGCCATGAAAACCGGCGATAACCGCTTCCTGCTTTCTTTCCAATACGCGAAATTCCTTCTCGACTTCGATACGGCTTCCGATGAATTTTCCATCATGGAGAACTCCGATTTGTTCGGCGATTCCCTCGAAGACCTGAAATTCGGAGCTACGTTTTTCAGATCGAACGAAGCTTCACTAGGCGGAGAGAGCCGCTTCTACCTGACTCGTGCGGGAAGGTCGAAAGAATCTTTGGATTACGTATTGGAAAATTATTCGTGCACCACCGACCTTTCGAAAAAAGAACTCGTTTCCCGAAAACGTTCGGAACATCTGCTACGCCCCCCTCACGTATCGAAAGAATGTGACGGTCTCCTGTTCCATTCGAATTTCTTCCATGCGGGATACCGCATCCCGTCGTTAGGAAAAATCTGCCCCACCAGAACGCAGTTTCTCGAAAGGGTGTATGCCGACTTGGAAGCGCTCTACCGACGGACTCCGCAAGGGAAAAACGATTCTCCGGAAAAACTCTACGATCCCGTTTCCGGGAAGGAACTCTCAAAAAACTTTTCCAATTTCATCGATCGGTTAAAGAAAAAGGTCGGCGCGACCGATTTTTACGAACTCGTCCGAAAAACGCTCTACGAAGTGGATTTGGTTCCCGGAAGTTTCGACGTCCTCGATCTCCGGAGCGGAAAAGAATCCCTATACCGCGCGTCTGCCGTCGCGACCGGACATTTCGAATTCGATGAGCGGAGAAAGCGGATGTTCGTTTCGAGCCACAATTTCGATCCTACTATGAAAGGGGTGGCCATTACGTATTTCTGACCCGGGATGATCGACCGGTTCGACGTTCTCGAGTCCCGAGAACTGAAAAAGGCGGGAACCTTCTCCCATCCTACGGGATTCCGCTATACGAGTCACCGGGTTTTCGATTTCGAAGGCCGATCGTTCGTTTGTACGGTCTGACATCCGGGGAGGATATTTTTCGCGGATGCCGAAACGCTCGAATTGGAATATTTTTACGATCTGCTCGCAAACGATCTCGACGCATTCTCGTGAGAAGACCTCCTTTCTTACGTAAAACGCGTCGGAACGCTTCCGGGGGAGGAATTCCTCCGTCCCCTCGAAGTCTCCGATGACGGACGGTACGTTTTCCTTCCGTGAAGCGGAAAATCCTACGTTTTCGACTTTAAGGAAAGGAGAGTTTGCATGGAAATTCCAAAAGTCGAGAAGAGCGAATTTCCCGATGCGGATTTCGAAAGTTTTACGAAACTCTGAGCCCATTGTCAGTATTTGGAATAAAATTCGAACGAACGCAATGGCTATCGGGGCAATATGGGCTTGAAACTGGTGTTTCTTTATTCTAGAATGGGAAACGTATATCTTGCTCATCCCTTTCGGTCGATGTCTTTTCAAAACGAAATTCGGGAAACCCCGACGGATTCCCATCCGATTGCGGTAGCGCTCGTCGGTATTTTGTCACTTCTTCCGCTTACCGTTTCGAATGACGCACTGGCAGCATCCGAAAGCGGAATGGATTGCGGAACTTGGACGGTCGACATCAAATCGGGAACCTACAACACCGGGGATGAAATCTGGTCCAAGGGAGCGGCGCAATTCACCCACCGTCACTGAACCTGTCCGAGCGGGAATGAAACGATGGGCTCCCAGACTTGCAACGTTCTTGACGGGGGAACTTGCACCATCCAACTTACCGGAACCGGAGCCAACCGTGCTTGCGCGTCGGGAAGTTCCAAAGTGGAAATATGCACTTCCCCTACGTTGAAGCTCGATACGACCCCGCCATCATGCGGAAATTGGAAATACGACGGAAACAATACGTGGATTCCCGGGGTATCGGATGCTTCTGCTCTCGATTGGATGGCAGCGAAATCGCCCTCGTTTCGAGATGTCCGAGTAAGCATCAGCGACAATCAAAGCTGAGTATCGGAAACTTGGTGGCCGGTACTGTATCCCCAGTCGATGTACGACCTTACGAACGCGGATAGCAATACTACGGTACAAATGGCTCTCGCCGGATTCGCCCAAGTCGAAGTGACCGACAATGCCGGAAACAGCACGTCGTGCGTTGGGCCGAGAAAAAGAATGGATGGCTTCGCTCCGCCCATGCCGACCTTAACGTGTGACAATTTTATCAGCGAGGTACGTCCCCTTACTTATCCCTACCAATGAGTCGTGCGTTGTGGACTTTCGGACCGATGAGGACCGTCGCTCCGAAAAATTCTCCTCCGCCAACAAACGTACAACGCCAACGCTTCAGGAAACATATCCGGATGACCGGTAACCGACACGAACTGGACCGACCGCGGAGACATGCGACTCCTTATGGACGTTGATGGAAATCCGATTCGCTCAGGTACGGCATACGATACCGAATCGGCTCCGCTTCGGTATGAATTCACTCCTACGATGGAGAAAATCACGGTACTGACCATGCGGATTTGCGAATTCTACGGAACCTCGGATCAGCGTTGTACGGATTCCAACGAATTCATTATCAAGAAACTCTCGCCTCCGCCACCGATTCCCGAAACCATCGGGGACGGTTGGTACGAATGCCAAAACGCGTCGATCGGAAGCATGACCTGGTATTCTCCGAATGAGGGGGTTCCCGGTACGAATCAGACCCTCGTCTTTAGTTG
>JAUPLX010000072.1 GCA_030836665.1 Patescibacteria group bacterium | reverse complement strand
AGTCGGCAAATTCGGTTACGTCCGATTTTTTTACCAAAAGCAGAAGGGCTAAAAGTTCGGAAATTCCGGCTTTGCTTTCCGAAATCGCTTCGGGTTTTCTCGGATTGGGTCGGATGAACTTGGTCGGATACCGGCGTTTGGCGATGTCGTCGACGTACTGCTGGAACAATCCCCGGAAAAAATTCGCGTCACGCACCATGTCAATATTCGATACCGAACGGACGACGGATTCGGGATCGAGTCAGAGTTCGTCAGCAGCCTTGGCTACGCGTTCGAGCGAAATGCCGTTCTTGATTTCGACGGCGTCCTTAACGCGTTTTTCGATGTCGGAAAGCACTTTCGGACCATAGGCGCGGAACTGTTCAATAATCGAAAAGTCGGTATTGCCCATTCCTTCTTGGGTATCGTACGCCCCAAAATCGTTCGGCGACGATTGAATGCCCTTGCCGAAGTCGATGACGTATATGTCGCCCTCCGGAGTGAGCATGATGTTACGGACGTTGAGATCGCGATGGTATATCCCCTCGTCATGGAGTTCTTTTAAGAATTTCCGGAGCTTTTTTGCCACGTACGCCACCGTTTCAGCATCGAACATCGAGAGCTTTTTCAGATCGGCCTCAAGATAGGGTTCGAGATTGGGGTACGTGGTTTTCCGGGTAATCGGGTCAGTATTCATGATTCCGAGATCATGTTTGAGTCCGAGCCTTTCCCCATATTCCTGATACCAAGCCCGCATGCCGTTTTCGGCTTCGGTATCGTTATCGAACGTCGTTTCGAATCCGGAGCGGGATTCGAAAAACCGGGCGATGGGATTTTCCGCTCCGATGGCAAGGCTTTCTTCCGAACTCCGACTCGGATTCACGATGGATTCGACCATGAGGTTCCAGAGGGTCTTTCCTTTAACGTACTCCATGACGATATATTCGGAGCCGTCTTCGCCACGGAGTCGGTCGAAGATTTTCGGCACTCGGACTCCGTCGGTCTTTTTCGCGACGTTTCGGGCCGCGACTTGAAGCTGGCATTCCCGGTCAATGGCGAGAGTTCCGGAAAACGAATCGTATCGGCGTTTGACGATAACGAATTCGGAATCGCCCGCTTTCACCCGGAAGATTTCGGCTTCGGTCCCATGGGTGAAGCTCTCCGCTCCGCGCATGAGTTCCCGAATCGAAAACTGGAACGCAATCGCGAGACTGTGATAAAATTGGGCGTCCGCTTCGGAGAGATGACTGACGTCCTCATCATCTTCGAGCTTGGAACGGTGGAAATCGATAAAGGTCTTGAACGTGAGGGCGATCTTTTCTTCGATGGTTCGAGGGGCTCCGGATATCGCGGCGTTCACATCGTTTCTGACGGAAGAAGACAACATCTCGGAGGCAGCCAAGGCCTGTACGGTATTCGAAAGACCTCCTTCCGGGAGGTTTTTCACGGCTTCGGCAATGTCTCGTGGAAGAGTGATGTTGATTTTCGGCATAATCGGAGTTTTCGTCATGCTACCACAAGATTATGCTTCCACGCAAAAAATCAGAGGAGAGACCATGATTCGTGCGAACGCTTCTATAAGCGCCATTTCCGCGTATTATTCGAAATTCGTCAACGTAAAGGCGTCTTGGATGCTTGGAGTTTCTTTTCGCATAGAGTATTATGCACCGAGGCATTATCATCAGAAGGTTTAAAAAAACATGTTCAACAATTTCTCCGACGAATACAAGAAGCTCATGATCGACGCCGAAAACTCGGTAAAGGAGGCCGGGGCTTCCGAGATTCTGCCCGAAAACGCGTTCTTCGAGGCCGTCCGTTTAAAAAACGGGCCGATTTTCGATCTCTTCTCCGCCTACGGCATCAACGAAAAGATCGTCGGCGAAGTATTTCAGAAAAAGCCGTTTTCCGAATACCGGTCGGGAAACTCCGGAGAATACGCCGGACTTTCCGCCCGCATGAAAGAGCTCATCGTCGCGTCGGTGAAGATCGCCGCGTCGTTCGAAAAGAAAAAGGCGGGGATCGAGGATTTCCTCCTCGCGCTCCTTCGTTCCGAGTCGGAACCGTGGATCTACAAATTCCTCGATTTCATCGGCGTCAGTCCGAAAGATTTCGAAGGGCATCTCATCGAGTACGAAAAACATTTCTCCCGCCCGAAAGAAGACCAGCAGGGCAATATGTTCGGCCCGCTCGACGGAATCCTTTCCGCGCTCGAAACGGGCATGCAGCAAGGCGATTCCCCAGAGCAGAACAATCCTTTCATCGCCAACAAGAAACCCGAAGGAAAGAAGGAAGAGAGCCAGACTCCCGCGCTCGACTTCTTCGGAAACGACCTCACCGCCGAAGCTCGGAATGGAAAGATCGACGCCATCATCGGCCGCGATAAGGAAATCGAGCGGCTCATCTCGGTATTGAACCGGAAGACGAAAAACAATCCGTGTCTCGTCGGGGAGCCCGGCGTCGGAAAGACCGCCGTCGTCGAAGGTCTCGCCCGACGCATTTCCGAAGGGACCGTGCCGCTTGCCATGCGCGGAAAGCGCGTGATTTCGCTCGACCTTTCGTCCCTCGTGGCCGGAACCAAGTACCGCGGGGAATTCGAAGCCCGCATCAAACAGATCATCGACGAAGCGAGCCGTCTCGAAAACGAAATCGTCCTCTTCATCGACGAAATCCACACCATCATCGGAGCGGGCTCCGGCGAAGGCACTTTGGACGCCGCCAACATCCTCAAGCCCGCCATGGGACGCGGAAAAATCTGCGTCATCGGAGCGACCACGCTTACCGAATACCAAAAGCACATCGAAAAGGATTCGGCCCTCGAACGCCGTTTCCAGAAGATCGAAGTCGAAGAGCCGGACGAAGCCACCGCCAAAGCCATCATCTCGGGATTAGCCCCTTCTTTCGAAGAGTTCCACAACCTCATCATCGAAGACGAAGCCGTCGCCGACGCGGTGGAACTTTCCATCCGTTACGTCACCGACCGCTACCTTCCGGACAAGGCCATCGACCTCATCGACGAAGCCTGCTCGGCCAAGTCCATGAAGTACAATTTCGACGAAGAGGAAATCAAATCGACGAAAGAGGAAATCGAAAAACTCCAAAAGGATATCGAAAGTTTCGTCATCTCGCAGCAGTACCATAAGGCCATCAAAGCCAAGGAAAAACAGGCCGATCTCGAAAAGAAGATCGCCGAGAAGAAAGCCAAACGCACCGTTCCGCGCGAAAAGCGCCTCCATATCACGGGCGAAGACGTCCGGAAAATCGTCCACCAGATTACGGGCGTTCCGGTGGAAAACCTCCGTACCGAAGAAGTGGAAAAAATCACCGCGCTCGGCAAGAACCTCAAAAACCGCATCATCGCCCAAGACGAAGCCGTAAATGCCATCACGAGCGCCATCAAACGTTCGCGCTCGGGCATCGCGGACCGCAACCGCCCCATCGGTTCGTTCCTTTTCCTCGGTCCGACCGGCGTTGGAAAAACCGAGCTCGTCAAAGCGCTCGCCGAAGAATTCTACGGCGACCCGAAAGCGCTCATCAAGATCGACATGAGCGAATACAACGAGCGTTCCTCGGCTTCCAAACTCATCGGTACGACGGCCGGATACGTAGGATACGAGGAAGGCGGAATGCTGACCGAGAAAGTGCGCCGCAAGCCGTATTCCATCGTGCTTTTCGATGAAATCGAAAAGGGGAACTTCGAAGTGTTCAACCTCCTCCTCCAGATTCTCGAAGACGGCACCGTCACCGACGGCAAGGGCAGGAAGGTGAATTTCAAGAACACCGTCGTCATCATGACGTCGAACATCGGCAGCGAAGAATTCACTTCCAAAGCCGCGCAGATCGGATT
>JAUPLX010000071.1 GCA_030836665.1 Patescibacteria group bacterium | reverse complement strand
CTTTTTTCACCTGCCATGCTCGCCATTCTCCGTGATTCGCCTTTGGACGCGTTCCGTCCCGGCAGCCTCGAAAAAGGCATCCCCGCCCACCGCTGGGAAAAATACGTCGTTCCGAAAGGGACGCGCGTCGACGAAATGGAACGCGATTCCCAAGGCCGACTCCTCGGCGAAGTTCCCGGGGACGGAAACGTTTTCGACCACCAGATCGAACAGGAACGTCTCATCGGGAATTACGGCATGTTCGATGTCGGCTCGGAGGCCCCCGTACATGCCGGGTACGTCAAGCTCCGCCCTATCTCCCGGATGGATTTCTTCTCTCTCCGGGTCGCCGCCCTCGTCCACGATTTGGGAGAAATCGAACACGGTGACGTGGTCTTCGATGACAAACATACGGCGAAACACACGGCGCAAGACGAGATCGCGGCGACCCGGAAGTTCGTTCGGAAGGCACTGGACGAGCGGGCGTCGCGCCGAAATCGCGAAGGCTTTTCCGAACTCGTGCGGGAGGATTCCCGTCGCAAACGCCGACTGGAACGGAACGTCATGAATTCTTACGCCATCGACCACGACAAATCGCACCGGCTTCACGCGATATTCAAGCTCTACGAAAAGTATTCCTATATCTCCGGAGCCATCGCGATATACGGCGGGGGAAAGGGAACCATCGCGCATTCCCACTACGCGGTGCACAACGTCCTGAAAAACCAGATCGAGGCCCTTATGGCAGCGGAGGAAGCGGGAATACAGAGCGCTACGCTCTTCCTCTTGGAAAACGGACGGACTATCACCGATATGTTCGATTGGGTCGTCGCATCGGGATTCCGCGACGACAATGCCCGATACCAGACCGCTTTCGAACGAGCGGAAGCCCTTTGGAAGGGCCGCATGGAAAAAATCCAGTCTTGGTGCGCGGAAACGGGAATTCCCGAAATCACCTAGAAGCGAAGGGCGTTCGGAAGAAAATCCGCTCCGGTAGACAGAAAAGCAAGTTTGCGTAGGATGGGCGACGCATGGGCAGTCGCCCTTTTCTTTTTTCCTTCCGCCAAAACCATGCGTATCGGCATAGATATCGACGAAACCATCGCCTCCACCTTCGAGCCGGCTTTCGATTTCGCGAAAAACCGGTACGGATTTGACGCGGCGTTCGACGACCTCACCCACCACGACTGGTCGAACGTGGAAAAACTCGGCATTTCCAAAGAAAAGGAGGTGGCGATCTTTCGAGAATTTTACGCACACACGAAACACGAAACGGTCAATCCGGTTCCGGGGAGCGTAGCCGGGTGCCAATCCCTCTTACGGTCGGGACACGAATTATTCGCCATTACCGGTCGATCCGGACATACGCGTGAACCTACGGAACGCTGGTTGTCCCAACATTTTCCGAACGTTTTCTCCGGCCTCGTCTTCACGGGGCACCTCTCCGGCGAACGTCGTCCGAAATCCGAAGTTTGCCAAGAGCTCGAAATATCGGAAATGGTGGAGGACAATATGGACTTCGCGCTCGACCTCGTCCATAATGGCATTCGAACCCATCTTCTTGATCGTCCGTGGAACCGCGCCAGAACCGATACCCACCCCCTACTCGTCCGAATTTCTGGATGGCATGAACTCAACATCTAGTATGAAAATCCTCGTAGGGCTCTCGGGCGGCGTAGACAGCGCCGTTTCAGCGTACCTGCTCAAAGAGGCCGGATACGACGTGCACGCCGGATTCATGGTCAATTTCCAAAGCGACGGGGACGGCTGTACGACCAAGGCCGACCTCGAAGAAGCCGAACGGGTGGCGAAATACCTGGGAATTCCCCTCTCCACCTTCGACTTCGTCGCAGAGTACGAAGAACGCATCATCCGGAAGATATACGAAGGCTACGAGAGCGGCATTACCCCGAACCCGGACGTCCTTTGCAACAATCTCGTGAAATTCGACCTCTTCCTCGAAGAGGCCCTCTCCTACGGATTCGACGCGATCGCCACGGGACACTACGCCAGGATTGACCGTTCCGGGGAAATTCCCCGCCTTCTCAAAGGCATCGACCCGGAAAAGGACCAAACGTATTTCCTGTCCCGGTTGGACCGCCACCAGATAGAAAAGGCGTATTTTCCGGTAGGGGACATCCGAAAATCCCAAGTCCGCGAAATCGCCCGGAAAGCCGGTCTTCCGAACGCCGAAAGAAAAGACAGCCAAGGCCTCTGTTTCATCGGAAAAATCCCCATGCGGGAATTCCTCCGCGAACGGCTTCCCGAACGTACGTGAGACATCGTGGACACTTCCGGAAAGAAGCTTGGCGAACATCCGGGAGCGTGGTTCTATACCGTCGGACAACGTCGGGATATCCGAATCGGAGGGGGCGGAGCGCTCTTCGTCGTGGCGAAAGACGTGGCGAACAACCGTATCGTCGTAGGTACTGCCGAAGAACGCGAACTCTTCTCGAACCGACTCGTCCTTTCGGATTGGAAATGGCTTCGGGGAGACCGCTCGTTCCCCTGGAGCGGCGAGGCGAAAATCCGGTACCGGCAAACGGACCAGAAAGTTCGGGTTTCTTCGGTACCGAAAGAAGGTTCGGATTCCGAAGTCCTCGAAGCGGTATTCGAAACCCCCCAACGGGCCGTAGCCCCGGGGCAATTCCTCGTCGCCTACGAAGGGGACGAACTCGTCGGATCCGCCGTAATATCGCAGTAATACTTCCGTCCCAGGCCCTCGGGCTTCCCCACACTCCTGTCAAACATGTCCATCATCAAGACCGTCCGCCTCAAGCCGGAAAAAGAAGTTTCGCTCAAGAATAGGCACCGTTGGGTGTTTTCGGGCGCTATCGCCGACGCCTCGGGCGCCGAGGATGGCGAAGAAGTCCGCGTCGCCGACGCGAAGGGGGTTTTCTACGGACGCGGAACGTACCATTCGAAGACCTCGATATCCGTCCGTATCCACGCGTTTTCGGAAACGTCCTTGGAAGAAACCGTCCGCGAAAGGGTTGCGGCGGCCAAGAAGCTCCGCGAGGCGCTCTTCGATCCCGCGGTTACGAACGCCTACCGGCTCATTCATTCGGAAGCCGACGGACTGCCCGGCGTCGTAGTCGACCGGTACGCGGACGTTTTGGTCGTCCAAATTTCGACCCTCGGGGCGGAACTCCGGAAAAACGCGCTCGTCGAAGCGCTCGTTGAAACGTTCTCCCCTCGGGCGATTCTTGAAAAATCCAATATCCCCTCCCGAAAGGAAGAGGGGCTCGCTCCGTTCGAAGGAATGCTTTTCGGTGCCGCGTCGGCGGAAGTCGAAGTACTGGAAAACGGCATGAAGTTCTTCGTGCGGTTCGACGGACAGAAGACCGGGTTTTTCCTCGACCAACGCGAGGAGCGGGAACTCGTCCGGACCCTATCGAAAGGAAGGAAGGTCCTGAACGCCTTCGCCTACTCCGGCGGATTCAGCGTAGCGGCGCTCTCCGGAGGAGCCTTGAAAGTGGACACGCTCGACATTTCGGAATCGGCGGTCGAACTCGCCCGCCGGAACGTCGCGGCAAACGGATTCGACACGACGGAAAATTGGTTCATCGCGGACGACGCGTTCAACTTCCTCCGGGCGCGCCCGCTCGATTACGGCCTGGTCGTACTCGATCCTCCGGCATTCGCGAAAAAAAAGTCCGACGTGGAAAACGCGGTACGCGGATACCGCGAAATCAATGCCACCACCATGAAGAAAATGCCTGCCGGCAGTTTTCTCCTCACCTGTTCGTGCTCGTACTTCGTCGACGAGGAACTGTTTCAAAAGACCCTCTTCCATGCGGCCCGTGACGCGAAGCGCGACGTGCGCATTCTCTCCAAACACCGGCTCGCGGCGGACCATCCCATATCGATTTTCCACCCGGAAGGCGACTACCTGAAGAGTTTCCTCCTATACCTCGAGTAGCTTTTTTCGGACGGGAGTCCGGTCTGGGAAAATCCTTCGTTATCGAGAGGTCCGCACGACGACGTAGTACGCGAGATACGGCAAGTGGGAGAGAAGGAACGTAATGACGATGCCTTTCGTGGAGAAATCGCGGATTCCGAGAATGAATTTAATTTCCTCACTGAGCGTCATATTCCCCTTCCCCATGAGTTCGAAGCCGATTACGCCGATTTGAATGGCATAGAGCGTGGCGAGGGTAATGCCATAGAAGAACGCGGTAGAGAGGAACGCGTCGGCGGAAAGATTCTGGTTCGGATATTTTTTACACTCCTTCCGGGATACGGATCTCGCCACCCAAATGACCGCGATGGTACGAAAAACGGCTTCGATGGTAGGAGGGACGGTTAATCAAAAACCGGCAAACCTCTGTAGCAGATAGAAGCCGAGAAATATCGCAGCCACCCGAAAAGCGGTCTTCATCGCGACCGAGACGGTTATGTCGGTTTCTTCTTGGGAAGGGGAATCGAAATCGGCCATGCGGAAAGTTTCGCTAATGATACTACGATTATCGAATGGCGCAACGGGGGACGGAAAAAGATTTGATTTTCGCGTCGTATTCCGCAAAATCCCCTTCGCGCTCCCGTATTTCAACGGATAGAATATGGCCCTCCGAAGGCTAGGATGTAGGTTCGATTCCTGCCGGGAGCACCAGTCGAAACCAAAAAAGCCTTCCGAACGGAGGCTTTTTTTCGAGAAAAGAGTCGGTTTTTTGAAAAAATCAAGCACTCCTCCCATTTACACCCATTGTTTTCCGGTTATCCTATGGGCATATCATTTACCGGAAAAACATGGCGGCCCACGTCGGAGTTACGCGATCGGATGTCGACGGCATCGCGACTTTTACTTTCCTCGACCAGTTGGAAATGCAAAACTACGAAGAATCCTTCGAGCCGTTATACCGCGCGGCGAAAGAAGTCGGAGGGATTCGGGGAATCATTTTGAACCTCTCCCACCTCACCTACATCAATTCCACCGGAATCGGGTTCATCGCGTCCCTGTATTCCGATTGCGAAGCTGCGGGAAAAACCATGCAACTCACAGGAATCTGCGAAGACGTCGGAGATGCCATCAGCATTACCGGTCTCGGAGAAATCGTTCCGATCATCTAAGAATACCGAGGCGGCATGGGCGATATCTTCACGCCGAAAAAACGATCCGACGTGATGCGGCGGATCAGATCCAAGAATACCGAACCGGAGAAACTCCTTTTCTCCCTCATAAAACGCTTTTGGCCGACTTTCCGGTATCGGAAGCACCGGAGGGGGATTCCCGGCACGCCGGACGTATTTTTTCCACGACAAAAAATCGCCGTGTTCGTAGACGGCGATTTTTGGCATGGAAAACTGAAGGAAGGACGGTTCGAAAAGCTCCCGGAGTATTGGCAGAACAAGATTCGAACCAATATGGAACGCGACGAGCGTCAGTTCGGCGAATTGGTCGCCCGGGGCATTCGTCCTATCCGATTTTTCGCGGGCGAATTAAAGAAGAATCCGGAGGGGTGTATCGCTCAAATCGAAGAATGTCTCGTGGGAAACGTTAGGAAAGATGCGTAATTCCGCCGCGGGGGAATGGCTTCAATTTGGAGAGGCATTCCTCGATAGTTTCGGACATGTCCGGATTTCCGCCTTCGATAACCTTCCGTTGCAAGTATTTGCGCGCGACGTCTTCCGATAAGTTTCGGATGTCACGTCCGGATTTTCCATCCAGTACGGCGAGGGTCTCGGGGTCGACCGCCGTCGCGGCGGGAAGATAGTGCCCAAAGATGAGTTTCGCCTCGTTTTCGTTCGGGTTCCGGAAGTATACTTGCCGCGCGAAGCGGGACAATAATGCCGGATCCATGGCATCCTTTCGGTTGGTCGAACCGATGAGCAGAAGGTTTTGGACCTTCTCGATGCCATCGAGTTTTTTCAACAGCACTCCGGTGATACGACCGGTAGCTTCGTGCGATTCTTCGCGGTTCTTTCCGATTTCGTCGATTTCGTCGATCATCATCACGATTCCGCCGGAACTTTCGGCGGCCTTGCCGGCAAGATCGAATATCGCGTCCAGACGGGCCTCCGCCTCACTATACCATTTGGACATGATTTTCGCGATGGGAACGTAGACGAACGGATATCCGAGATGTCGGCCGATAATCTTCGCGCAGGTGGTTTTTCCAGTACCTGGGGGTCCTTCGAAAAGCGCGGCGTTCGGAATGATGTTCTTGATGCGGGCGAATTCTTTCCGGGATACGTCGAGATACTCTTCGCGACGTTCCCAGGGAAATACGACGTTGGTCGCCACCTCTTCCTTGATATCTTCGTACCCTACGAATCCCTCCTCGACGTAGAGATTTTCGAGGCTTTCCTTTTCAGCCCCGGGATCTTTCTCGTATACCATGACCCCGTAATCCCGAAGGCGGTCGAGGTACCCCTTTTTCGAAGCGCTCTTGGAAAGGATATGGATCATCCGCTTGATAGCCGTTTCGATCAACGCTCGGTTAATGGAGATATCGCCGTAACTCGCGGAAGTCTTGATGGTCACCTCCGTACCTTCGGAAGAGATGTTAAAAACGTATTCTTCGCCGCCCTTCCACTGACGCACGGAAACTCGCCGCGTTCCGAGAATGCTGTACGGTCCTTCCGCATACTTCGTACCGTAATCGGGGAGGGAGTTGTTCATGACCGTCGTCATGGCTTCCAAAAACTCGTGGGAGAGGTTCGGCTCGGAATCGAACTGTATTCTGATTTCGAGAACCTTTCCGTCGAAACTGACGAAGTCGGAATCCGGTAATTCCAAAATGGAACGGATTTTAGCCGCGTCCATCACGGAGGTTTCATTGATTGAAAATTCCGAAAGGAAAAAATTTTCCACGAAAATCCGCAGGCTTTCGATATCCTTATCGCGAACCTTGCCTTCGATCTTTACGGAGATGGTTCCGGTACTCGAGTATCCCGATTCTACGGTCACCACGAGATTCCCTAAGCGTAAGGAGTTATGTTCAAGAATCTTCGCCTCGTTTTTGATATGGTAATCGAGAACGATGCGCGATACGGAAGCCGGGCCCTTAAACGCGCCCGGGAGCTTGAGTTTTACCCCATCTCCGTACGTAAGTTTTTCCACCTCGGGGACGATGTCATAAAATTCCCGAAAAAGCCTCGTAAAAAAATATCGGATTTTCTGGATATCGTCAGGATCCAAAAGTCCGTCAACGGACTTTTTGACGTGTTCGGAAATATCCGGAGACCCCGTAGTCTCAGCCGCCTCAACGACGCAAACGTTTGCCGTCTCCTCGGAAACGACGAGCGCCGACGGCACTGCCGGGGAAATTTCGAGCCCCTTCTCGATATCCTCCAAAGATTTGGCGGCACCCTCCGAAACGACGGGTTTCGCAGTCTGAGTTTCCGGAAGGGGGGACGAATCTTCCTTCCCCGAATTTCCCGAAAAAAACCTGCACGCACTTCCGAAAGCCGATTTGAGCATCCTGGAAAAGAAAAATAGGATTTGATACTGTATAAGTATCAAATCCTATTTGTCAAAACATAACTATCCCACGAAGCGGAAATACGAATCGGGATACGAGAGGGAGTATTCCATGAAATTCCTCTTGAAATCGGTATACCCCTGCTGGTCGTGGGTCATGGACGAATCGCGGAGATGGTCGAAGTTCACGTACTTGATGCCGTTCGCCTGGGAATCGGAAAACCACCGGTCGATCAGTCCGGTTCCGGCTTGGATGCTTTTGGCTTCGGGGGCCGTAAAGGCCACGAGATGGGCGCTGGAATTGCCCGCGTAATTCAAAACGGCGAGTCCCGCGACGATTTTCCCCCCATGCCGGACGACGTAGCTTTTCACGTCGTCCGGAGCAATGGCCGTCATGGTCCGATAATATTTTATGTAGTCGTTCTTATAGAGGTGTTTTACCTTCGTGGCACGGAAAGCCTCTATGAATTCGAAGTCGGAAACCTCTTCGATTTTCGCGTCGGACGCGAGGAATTTTTTCCGAGCCCTCCGGGCCCGTTCGTTCCATTTTTTGAAATATTCCGGAGAATCGATAATAGTGAATCCGCTTTGGGTGAAGTGCGTACGGATCCACATCTTCCGCCATCCCTTGGGAATCTCCGCACGGCGCGCGGGAATCCAAATGAGAAGGCCCGGTCCGAAACCGAGCTTCTTGAGAGTTCCGATGTCCGGTTCCGTCTCGATACGTTCGAATTTCGCGATATCAAAAAGCCCCCCGACGCTCTTGAGCCAACCGAAGCCCCCTTCGGTGGGAACGGTACGGAGGCCGCAGATTTCGAGGTATTTGCGATACGCGAGAGAATTGCTCCGATAGTACGGATGATCCTTTGGAAGATCCTTCCCGGTGATATCGATCATGGAGGAGAAAGAAAAAAACGGCCGCCCTTTGTAGGACGGCCGTTCGTTGGATTTTTGAAATGGTGGGTGATATAGGATTCGAACCTATGACCCTCTGCTTGTAAGGCAGATGCTCTAACCAACTGAGCTAATCACCCAAAGGTTTATTGCGAAAAGATGGTGGGTTATACTAGATTCGAACTAGTGACCTCTTGCTTGTCGAGCAAGCGCTCTAACCAACTGAGCTAATAACCCATACTCGACATGGTGCCCGAGACAGGAATCGAACCTGTGACCTTCAGCTTAGAAGGCTGCTGCTCTATCCAACTGAG
>JAUPLX010000070.1 GCA_030836665.1 Patescibacteria group bacterium | reverse complement strand
CGAGAGGACGAGATGGCCGGTAAGGGCGGCTTCGGTGGCGATGTTCGCGGTTTCCTTGTCGCGGATTTCTCCGACGAGGATGACGTCGGGGTCCTGTCGGAGAATCGACCGGATGGCTACCGGATACGTGAATCCGCGCGTCTCATTGATGGAAGATTGATTCACGTATTCGCCCGCACGGTATTCGACCGGATCTTCGACCGTAACGACGTTGGTGCGTTCGCTCGCGACCTGATGGAGCGCTCGGTGGAGCGTGGTCGTCTTGCCTGAACCGGTAGGCCCCGTGACGAGGATGACGCCGTTCTTCTTCGAAAGGGCCTGGACGAGCTGGCGTTCGATGCGCGGAGGGAGGTTCGAATCGAAGAGGGTCTTTTGACTCATGTCCTGCAAGAGCACGCGCAGTACGCAGCGTTCGCCGTGGATGTACGGCATCGTGCTGACGCGAACGTCGACCACGTGTCCGCCGAGAGCCCGAGTGAACGAACCGTCCTGCGGGACGAACCTCTTCGAAATATCCAGGTTTGCCGAAGTCTTGATAACGTTGACGATGGTCTTCAGACGGTCCATCGAAATGGAATCGATGCGCCTCATATGGCCGTTCACGCGCATGCGGATGATCACTTCGGATTCGTTCGGTTCGATATGGATGTCGGACGCCCCGCGGAGCGTCGCGATATAGAGAAGCTTGTTTAGGTACCTCGTATGCTTCGTAGCGTCGGCTTGGTCGATTCCGGCAATCGAACGGCCTTTGGAAGAATAGAGCAATTCGATTCCTTCTTTGATCGCGTTCGCGTTGCATACGTAGGCATTGACGATGCAACGGGTCGTTTTCTCGATCTTTTCGAGCGCCACGCGGTTGAGCGGGTCGAACATGACGACCGAAAGGTGTCCGCGGGGGGCTTCCGGGTCTTCCGGAGCGCCCTTCTTTACGTCGAGGGATTCGATAAAGAAGATGGGGAGCGATTTCAATCCGGTCCAAAAAGCCCGATCCGTATCCGGCAAATATTCCCGCAGATCCGGATCGATGATGGCGAAGCTGTCTTTGGATACGTCGAGGTACTGGATACCGAGTTGGCGGCTGACGATGGAGAGAAGCGCGTGTTCTTCGACGAATCCCAGCTCCAGAAGCGACTCCCCGAGCGGCTTATTATTGTGCTTCTGATACGCGAGGGCTTTTTCGAGCTGTTCCTCGTCGATGATTTTCTTCTCGACGAGAATTTCGCCGATACGGACTTTTTTTCCGGAATCTTTCAGCGCGTTTTGGAACGACTGCTCGGTAATCCATCGGTTCGCGATGAGGATTTCGCCGATTTTCCGACCCGTTCTGGCCTGCTGGTCGAGGGCTTGGGCAAGTTGGTCACGGGTAATGAGCCCGGAATGCGCGAGGATTTCGCCGATCGGACGCTTCCGCTTCCCTTCCGAACTCGAAATTTCCTCCCCGTTTTGCGGAGAGATTTCGAGAGGGATTGAATCCCCCTCGCTCGGACCGGTGGAAAATTCGGAGGGCTTCACAAGGAATTCGGTATTGGTAGGCTTCCGGCGTTTTTTTTCATTTATATCGATAACCGTCCCGAAAGCAATTGACTTTGCCCCTGGAGTGTTAAAAATCTTTTTCGAACGGGAAAACGGCAGGTCGTATTGCATTGGCGGTGGGGGCGAATATCATCGCGGACATGCGAAACGAAATCAAAAAGAAGGCGCCGCACCTCCACGTGGTGGGCATCGGCGGCATCGGCGTATCGGCCATAGCGCGCTACTACAAGGAATCCGGATGGACCGTCTCCGGATCCGACGGTTCGGAATCGGCCGTCACCCGCGCGCTCATGGCCGAGGGCATTGCCGTTTCGGTCGGACACTCGGCGGAAAACGTTCCCGAAAACACGTCCCTTCTCGTCTATTCGGAGGCCGTCGTCACCAAGCCGGACCTCCCGAAGGAGGCTCAGGTATTGTCCAATCCCGAGATTCGGAAATCCCACGAAATGGGCATCCGCCGCCTCTCCTATCCGGAAGCGCTCGCGGAACTTTTCAACGACAAAATAGGTATCGCCGTCACCGGAAGCCACGGAAAATCCACGACTACCGCCATGATCGGCACGGCCTTGGTGGAATCCGGGTTCGGGGGCTCGACCGTCGTCGGAACGCAGGTGCCGCAATTCGGCGGGAAAAACGGGCATTTCGATCCGGAAAACCGCGCGTTCGTCATCGAAGCGTGCGAATACCGCCGTTCGTTCCTCCGCTATTCCCCAAAAATTGCCGTCGTCACGAACATCGACCTCGACCACCTCGACTACTACCGCGATTTGCCGGATTACCTCTCGGCGTTCGAGGCTTTCCTCGCGCGAACCGAATCCGCCGCGGTCTTTTCGGCGGATTGCGAGAATTCGCGTACGGTCGCCGCTTCCGAAAGTGCGAAACGCCTCGACAAGTACTTCGTGGGCAAAGACGGGTACGTCGGGCCGGACGGGGTACTGAAACCGTTTCCGAAAATGGAGCTCGCGGTTCCCGGGGAACATCTCGCGCAAGACGCGCGCCTCGCCTACGTCGCGCTCTTCCTCTCGGGCGTTCCGGAATCCGACATCGCCTGAGCGCTCGAAAAATACCGCGGTTCTTGGCGGAGGAGCGAAATCGTCGGAACGACCGAAAACGAAAACCTCGTCGTCTCCGATTACGGCCATCATCCCGCCGAAATCCGCCCCACCCTGAAAGCGCTGAAAGCGAAATACTCGGACAGGACGCTTTTCGTCGTTTTCCAGCCGCACCAGTATTCGAGAACCCGCGAACTCCTCTCCGAATTCGCCACCGCTTTCGACGCGGCGGACGAACTCGTCATTCCGGACATCTATTTCTCCCGCGATAAGAAAGAAGACGTAGAATGGATGACCGTGGACCGCCTGCTCGAAACGCTCCGGGCACGGTATCCGAACGTCCGGGGCGGAAACGGCCTCGATGGTGCGTTGGAAGACGTTTCCGCATTCGATGCCGCCCATCCGAAATGAGCCGCGTTCGTCCTTCTCGGAGCCGGGAACGTAGACGATTTGCGGTACCGGTTGCGTTTTTGCGAACGTTCGGCATAGCCGTACGGCATCCTTCCAAGCCCCTTCATCCCTCCTCTCCCATGGATATCTCCGCATTCTACGCGTTCCTCATCTCGGCGGCCTTGGGCGCCCTCGTGGGAATCGAGCGCGAAATGGCGCACGTTGCGAGCAAAAAAGGCCACGAAGAGAATATCGGTCCGTTCGAAGGGTTCGGCGGCGTCCGATCATACGCGCTCATCGGATTATTCGGGGCCATGAGCGCTTGGCTCGATACCAAATACGGAGGACATTCCCTCACGATTGCCGGTTTCGGGGTCATGGCGCTTTGGGTCGGCATCTCACACGCGTACGCGTCGTTTCGGAAAGACAACATCGGCATTACCAGCGAATACGCGGCCATGGCCATCTACTTGGTAGGCGCGGTCGTAGCCATGGGACAAACCGTTTTGGCGGTAACGACCACCATCGGCGTCATGGCCCTGCTTTCGGCCAAAGACGGATTCCAAGCGCTGAGATCGAAGATCAGCCGCGAAGAATTCCAAAACGCCATGAAGTTCGCGGTAGTCGCCTTCGTGGTGCTGCCCGTGCTTCCGGATGCGAAATTCGCCTTCTCGGACGTAGCCGCGACGTTCGGCGCGGATTTTTCCATCCCCGTAAGACTTTGGACCATGAAGTTTTTCAACCCGCATTCGGTGTGGTTTTTCGTGGTCGTCATGGCATCGGTAGAATTCGCCGGCTACGTCCTCTCGAAAACCATGGGCACCAAGGGGGGCATCCTCGCCTCGGGCGCGGTGGGAGGACTCGTATCCTCCACTGCCGTCACCGCCGCGATGACCGCGCGCAGTAAGGAGGACGCGAAGAATTCGGCCTCGTACGCCGTGGCGACCCTTACGGCTTCGTCCATCATGCTCGTGCGCGTCGTCGCCATCGTGGCGTTCGTCGCGGGCAGCCTGCTTGGCGCGATCATCCTTCCGGCGGCGTTCATGTTCGCGGGCTTGGCGGGTTCGGTGGGATACCTCCTCTTCAAAGCGCGCGCCGGAAAAAAGAAGGAAATCCACGTGGAAGAAAAGCTCGAGAGCCCTTTCCGCATCATGCCGGCCATTAAATTCGCGGCCTTCGTCGTGCTGATTAAATTCGCCTCGGCGGTGGGCGTTTCGTACAAGGATTCGTTCGATCCGCAGATTCTTTACTACGCCATCGGCGCCCTCTCGGGCTTGGCCGACGTCGACGCCATCTCGCTCGACATGGCCGGTAAATTCTCCGACGGCGGCATTCCGGCGACGGTCGCTTCGGCGGTGGTGCTCATTGCCGTCATCTCCAACAATTTCGTAAAAGCGGGCATCGCGTACCGGTTCGGGGAAAAAGCGTTCGGACGTTCCGTGCTCGCCGCCTTCGTCTTCTCCGCGGTCTTGGGAGCGGTGGGATTGGCAATAGGGATGGTTTCTTAATTTTTCCCCTCGATGCTCTCCAAAATCAACCAGCTTCTCAAAAAGATCGACGACCTCAAGCTTCAGGTCCAACTCGAATACGAATTGCTCATGGAGCGGTACGATTTCGAAATCCAAAACCGCAAAATCGTCTTCTCCGAGAAAGCGAAAGAACTTCAGAAACGGGCTAAAGAGGGGGTCTTCCACTACCTGCTTTCGGCGGAAATCCGCCATTTGCTTTCGGCGCCGTTCATCTACGCGATGATCGTGCCGGCAATCATTCTCGACCTGTTCCTTACCGGCTACCAGCATACGGCCTTCCGACTCTACGGCATCGAGCGGGTACGGCGGCGCGACCATATCGTG
Source organism: Patescibacteria group bacterium (assembly GCA_030836665.1). Taxonomy (GTDB): domain Bacteria; phylum Patescibacteriota; class Gracilibacteria; order BD1-5; family UBA2023; genus JANJWP01. Next base: position 3,046 of record JAUPLX010000070.1, on the reverse strand, counting down.
TTCGACCGAAAGTACCTGGGATACCTCAACTCCATAGAAAAATTCAATTGCCTCTACTGTTCGTACGTCAACGGGCTGTTTTCGTACGCCACCGAAATCGGGGGGCGGACGGAGCGGTATTGGTGCCCCATCAAATATGCCCGCCGGCTCGAACAGACCCACCGGCACTACGCCGAATTCGCGGATTTCGGGGATGCCGAAGGATTTCGCGAACGGTACGCCGAGAAAGGGGTCGATAAAATGCGTTAGGACTCTCAAAAAAACGCCCCGCTCGAGCGGGGCGTTTTCATACCGGGAGGATTAGTCCACCTCAAGCAGTTCGTTAATGTCGCTCTGCATTACGTCATTAATGCCGAGGTCACCGGAAGCGTATTGGTCACGCAGTACGGTGAGCTTGTCTTGAAGGGAAGAATAAACGGCGCGGTTCTTGCCGGAGAGCTTGGCACCGGAAAGAACCTTGTCGAGTTTTGCGAGGATCTTGTCGATGGCGGCTACCTTGCCATCCTGATTTTCGCCGAATCTGCGATCGAGGGACGATTCGAGTCCGGAAAGGGCTTTATCGAGCTTGGGGCCCATCTTTTTTACGACGGCGGCATATGCGTCTTCGGCCGGTCGCGCGGCGATTTGGCCGCCGATGGCGTCTTGTCCGAAGTTGCCGAAGGAATTGGCGTTCGGAGCCCCTGCGGGGACGAAGTTGCCAAAAGGGTTTCCGATTCGGTGAGCCATTCCGGCATCCGCGAGAGCGGCATCGAAAGCGTCCTTGCCGGCCATGAGCGACGCGATGAGGCTCATGAGTTCCTCGGACATGCCTTCCTCGTTCGAGCCGGATTTTACGGCAGTGAGGAATTTTTCGGCGGTTTCCTTCATTTGGGCATGGACTTCCCGCAAACGTTCGGCACCGGTTCCGGTGGCGGATTCGGCGATGCGGCCACTCGAACGTACGACTTGGACGGCCATGAGCGCGGCGCGGTCGAGATTGGCGGTCGCTTGAAGTCCGGCGTACGCCATCCACGTTTCGTGCAGACGGTCGAAGAAGTTCGCTTGCAGGGCGTCGATGCCAGCGAGCGGTTCCGCTTTGGAGAGTTCACGGGCCTTGGCAAGGGCGGATTCGAGGTCGGCTACGCGGGTCTTGAAGGCTTCGCGGGCGGGTGCGAGATCGACCGAACCGGAAGCTCCTACCGGTGGAAGCACGGCCGCTTTAAGGCGGACCATTTCGGTATCGGCGCGGCGGAACAGGTTTGGCAATTGCGCCGACATCGCCAAGCGGGGAAGTTCCTTATCGATAACGGAGGTGATTTCTTCGACGAGGTCGAAGCCCTTTTGGGCTTCTTCGAGAGTCGTGGCACTCTCCACGATAGCCACCGCCTCATCCACCTTCTTCATCGCGTCCTCCAGGGCAGGCGAAGCTTCGCCGTTTTGCGACTGGAACCGCGCGATCTGGTCCTTTACGCGCTGCATCGAGTTCTTAAACGTGCCCATGCCGGCACGCATTTGCCGAAGCCCCAGTTCCATCGCGGCACTGGCGGATTCGCCACCCATGGCCGATGGGTCGAAATTGGTCGGGATTCCCGACATTCATCCGGAAGGCATCCGCATGCCCGAACCGCCCATTTGGCCGCCCATCATCTGCTGCATCTGCTGCATCTGCTCGGGCGTAGGCATGCCCGGAACGACCGTTTCGGCGAAGACCGCCGACGGAAACGCCGCCAATGCGCCGACGGCGAGAAGTTTGGCATATCGCATAGGGAAAAAGAAAAGGGATAAACGTTCCATACTATAGGCCGATTTTTTCGAAAAGAAAGAGGGGTTATCCCCCTCCTCTCCGCTTCTTCGCGAGTGCGGTCTCGATTTCGGTACGGAGACGACGGGTCTTGTTGAGCACGTCTTCGTTGGCATGGGCGTAGAATCCGCCGATTTTGACGAGTCCGGCGGAGTCGTTTTCGATAACGACGGTGACGGCGAACGGATACCGGTGTTCGATATCGCCGATTTTAAAAGAGACCTGCACTTCTTCGAGCTTCTCGAAAACGGGCGGATTATCCTGCGTATCGTCGAAAAACACGGATATGCCGTGATCGCTCACGTTCCGCATGCGGCCCATCGAATAGTTGTCAATCATCACGGGAATGACGAGTTCGTTCCCGATTTCGATGCGGGCGCTGTCGTTCCGACGTTCTTCCATGACTTCGTCCTCATCGTCGGAGACGGCGAGCTCTTTGAGCGTTTCGTAACCGAGGTCGCAATTGGATTTGAGAAGGGCGAGGCTCTTAAGTCGACGGATTCGGGCTTCGTTGACCACGTTTCCGGCGAGCATTTTCGAAAAATGCCCGATGAAGTGCCGCTTCCATTTGTCTTCGGCCTTGGAGAGTTCGGCAATCGACGGATCGGAACTTACGTAGGCGGAAATCGTATGGGGAGCGAGGCGCATGGCGGCCGAAAGGTTCGTGGCGGCCGTTTCGGAGATGGATTTGATAAGCTCCGGCGGGTAGGCGAGGCTTCCGAGGGAAAGTTTTACGGCCCCCCGCATGTTCTCTTCGTGCGTTTCGATCGCTTTGAGCGCGGCTTCGTACTCGGCCACGTTCCCCGAATCCGCGAAAAAATCGCGGTCTTTGACGACCATGTTCTTGCGGCGGCGGACGTATTCGTAGGGCTGTAAAAGGGGGCCGAACTGGTGCGTCTCTTCGGGCGTGAGGGGCTCTTTGGTCGACATGCGCGCGTCGAGTGCGGCCCATGCCTCCGAAAGTCCCTGTTCGCGGATGAACGATTCCATTTGTTCCACTTTTTCCAAACGGCGGCGGCGCTTTTCGAAACGGCGGATGGCTTTTCGGGCTTTGAGGTTATCCCGAAGCGCGATGAAACCGGTGACGGGGTTGTACGATCCGTCGGTCATGTCGAGTTCCTCGATGGCGACGTTCTGAGCGTAAAAACTGGTACCGCCGGCCTTCTTGATGCGAATAGTGTCGGCGATGACGAAACAATTGACGGCGGAGCCGGTAATCTCGACCTCGCGGGCGATGAGGACGCTGCCTTCGGCTTTGGCGACGGT
>JAUPLX010000069.1 GCA_030836665.1 Patescibacteria group bacterium | reverse complement strand
TCCGGTCGCGGCGGCATTGCGGTCGAGCGCCGTCCAGGCGGCGTACCCTACGGAAACCGTAACGACCGTGAAAACGAAAGCGAGTCCGGAGAGTACGGGGGTCTTCAAAAACGCGAACGGGAATTTTTTATCGGACATAAGGGAAAGGATGAACGGCCAACTTGGGAGAATATACCGGAAAACCGACTCGGAATCAAATAGAAATTTGACGTTATATTTACTTTTTCGAAGCATTGCGTCCTTTGGAAAATTTTTTCCCCACTCTTTCCATATCCTCCGGACATCCGCCAAGGAGGTGCCGTAGACCGCGTTTCGGGTTTCGTCCACGAGATCGGGATACGAAGGAACGCGGAATGGAAGACTCTGGAGCACGCTTCTTCATGGATGGTTCATTGAAATTACTGGACAATACAAATAAAACATTTATAGTAATTTCGTCACCGGTTTTCGGTGCGAACAAAAAGGAGACGTAGACCATGAAGAACTTTTTCCGCTGCATCCTGCTGTTTCTGGTATTTTCGGTTCCAGCCATGGCCGAAGAGCCCGCCGATTCCAAGCCGATGTCCCAGGAGGAGGCCGTCGCCTTCTTCAAGGGCGAAGTGAAAGGCGAGAACGCGAACTGGCAAGTCCGGTTCAAATTCGATGCCGACGGCACGGTCTGGGGCACGAACCAGAACGGCGGTTCCGATGACGGAAAATACGCCATCGAGGACGGAAAAATCTGTTTCAAGTGGCGTCGTTGGCAGGATTCGTGCGGCTCATTGGCTCGCCAACCGGACGGTGCCGTCCGCCAAATCCTCGCCAACGGCAACCTGCGAATGACCTTTCGCAACAACTGAAGCGGAAGGTTCTACAAAAAACGGCAACCCGGGGGTTGCCGTTTTCTTTTTCTCGCCGAATGGGGATTTCCGCCGAACTCGAACTATTTCGAAAATACGAGTTTGAATTTCTTTTTTCCCACCTGCACGACGGTTCCCTTAGTCTTGGAGAGCCGTATGGGGGCACGGTCGTCGGTTACTTTTTCGCCGTTGATTTTGGTTCCGCCGCCGGTGATGGCCGTTTTGGCTTCCCCGGTAGTGGCCGCGAAACCGATGGCTTTCACGAGAGCGAGAAGACCTATTTCTTCGGATTCGACGTAGGCTTTTTCCATTTCGTCCTCGGAAGGCGTCACCCCCTCGGAGAGGACCTTTTCGAAATAGGCGCGCCCGGCTTCCGCAGCATCGGGTCCGTGATAAAACGTTACGATGGTGCGGGCGAGATCGAGTTTGATATTACGCGGGTTTTCCTCTGACTCGAGACGCGCCCGATACGGCTCGATTTCCTTTAACGTGAGCGGGGTGGTGAGACGGAAATAGTCGAGGATGAGTTCATCTTTCACTTCCATGAGCTTCACGAACATCGCGTTCGGCTCCATATCGACGGCGATGCAATTTCCGCCGGTCTTGCTCATCTTTTTCCCATCCGGCCCGAGAAGGAGGTCGAACGTCATGATATCCTGCTTCGGTTGCCCGAAAGCCTCTTGGAGACGGCGCCCCGCGAGAAGGTTGAAGTACTGGTCGTTCCCTCCGAGCTCGACGTCGGCCTTGAGGGCGACGGAATCGTATCCCTGCATGATGGGATAGAGGAATTCCTGGAGACTGATACGGACTCCGGCCTTGTGACGTTTGCTGAAATTGTCGCGGTCGAGCATTTCGGCGACCGAAAAATGCTTGGCGAGTTCGCCGACCCCGCAGAAATTCACTCGGTCAAGGCCTTCGGAATTATAATAGATTTCGACTTTGGAAGTATCGAGGATTTTGGAGAATTTCGCCACGTAACTTTCGGCGTTTTTCCGGGTCTCTTCACGTTTCAGCATAGGACGTTCGGCATCTTTATCGGACGTATCGCCGACCTGTGCGGTCGCGTCGCCGATGAGAATGATGACGTGGTGTCCGAGATCTTGGAACTGGCGGAGCTTCATAATCGGCACCGCGTGTCCGAGATGCATGATGGTTCCGGTGGGATCGATGCCGAATTTGACGCGGAGGGGCTTTCCGGAAGCGAGCTTCTTTTCGAGGGATTCGCGTTCGATAATTCGGCTGACGCCTTTTTCGAGAAGGTTCTGAATCTGTTCAGTCATGGAAAAGGTTGGGTTCATGCGGCCGTAGCGGCGATTGCCGAATGATATCGGAAAAGGGCGCGCTTTCAATCGGCTTTGCAAAACCGTCGGAGGAGTTTCGAATTACGCGAGTTCCCCCGGAAACAGCGTATAGAAGGCGGTATCCACCAAATCCCCTTTCAAGGGGGTATGGCTCCGGAGAATCCCGTCGAGACGGAACCCGGCACGTTCGGCAACCGAGCGCGAAGCGGCATTTCGAACGTCGTTGCAGATGACGGCGCGGTTCGCGTCGCATTCTTCGAAGAGGTGTCGGCAAAGGGCGCGGACGGCCTCGGTAGCGTAACCCTTGCCCTGGTATTCCACGGCGAGCCAATAGCCGATTTCGGCGCTGCCGGATTCTTCATCGTACGCGACCACGCCGCAACCGCCCAAATACTTTCCGGTCGTACGGTCGTACATTCCGGCGGTAAAAGTTCGTCCCTTACGATTTTCCGAACGGATGTTCCGAACGGATTTCCGCTGTTCGTCAACCGATTGCGGGGAGAAGAAATGGAGCGAGCGCGTCACTTCGGGTGAAAGGTATTCGAACATCGTCGCCGCATCGTCCAAAGAGGGTTCCCGAAGTTCGAGACGTTCGGAAACGATGATCGCGTCGTGGGGAATCTTGCACATGGAGGCGGGTTTTTGGACGGTACGTTCGATACGGCGGGAAGTGCGCATAAACTACGCGCCGACGAGCTTCGAAACGACTTCCATTTTCGCTTCGATTCGGGCGTTCATCTTCCGAGCGCCGGCGCGGAGTTTTTCTTCGACGAACGCGCTGTCGTCTTTCAGTGCCGAATACCGTTCGCGAATGGGAGCGAGGGAATCCAAAAGGATTTCGAGGAGGTCGGCCTTGGCATGTCCGTATCCGTATCCGGTACCGCGTTCGAATTTCCCCCGCATTTCCGAGAGACGTTCGGGAGTGGCGAAAACCTTGGCGAGCGCGTAAACGTTGTTATCGAGCGGCTTGGGATCGTCGAGCCCTTCGGAACCGGTAACGATTTGCCCGATCTTCTTCTTGAGCGTCTTCTCGTCGTCGAACACGCCAAGGAAATTGTCGTACGATTTGCTCATTTTGCGTCCGTCGGTTCCCGGAAGGGTTTCCACGGATTTTTCCACGTGGGCGGACGGCTCCTTGAATACGTCCTGCCCGTAGGCCTTATTGAAGGCGCGGGCGATGTCGCGGGCCATTTCGAGATGCTGGATCTGGTCCTTCCCTACCGGGACGACGTCGATGTCGTAGGCGAGGATATCGGCCGCCATGAGGATGGGGTACGTAAAGGTGGCCATGTTGATTTCCGCTCCTTTTCCTTCAGCATCCTTGAAGCTGTGCGCCCGAAGCATGAGCGAATACGGCGTGACGCTCGCGAGGATCCAGTTGAGTTTCGGGATGAGGGCGACGTCGGATTGGCGGAAAATGGCGATGTCGGTATCGGCGCCGTAAGCCGCGAGGTAATTGAGCGCGACTTCGTGGGTCTGCTTCCGGAGGAGGTCGCCGTTTTTTACGGAAGTCAGGGCATGGAGATCGGCGATGAAAATGGCCGCGTCGTTCCCCTCGGCCAAACGGCCGAAGGGCAATACGGCGCCCATGAGGTTACCGAGATGGATGGACGAGCCGGTGGGTTTGACGCCGGTAATGAGGTGTTTCATAGGATTCCGCTATCGAATGGATCGTCCGCAATATAGCGGAAAAAGATCGAAAACCAAGCGGATGCGGACTCTCGTTATTCGGAGCGGACTAAGCGGACCGCCACCGGATGGAGATCGGGACCGAAAATCGCGGAACCGATCCGGACTTCGCGATCGAGATGGAGAAGCCGTCCGCTTCGGTCGGCGATGCCGAAGGAGACCGCTTCGGTCAGTCCGGTTTCCGATATCCACGCTTCGCGTCGGGCGCGTTCGACGTCGGAAATGCGGAGCAGTTTCCAAAACGTCAGGAGGTAGTCGTTCGGGCTTCGGTATCTTTTTCCCCGGAGGACGTACGAATGGGAAAGGGGGTTTCCCATTCTCCGGACACGCCCGTCCATGCGGTTCGCTATGACGAACGTCACGGTTCCGAGTGCGGGCGAATCAGCGAATTTTCCGCTCGCGGAATCGGGATGGTTGATGTCGGCGTCGCTCGGGCCCAAGGGAGCGCCGGGATGCTTATGCCAATTGAAAAAATCGAGCGCGAGGGGAAACGGGTTCGGATGTCCCACGTCCTGCGAGCGGCGTTTGAGAGCGCGTTCGAAAAGCCGGCGTTCCCCGGGTTCGAATTCGGTTACGTACGCCTGGGAAAAATGCTTTCCGGCGTAAGATTCCCACCGGTCGGAGCGAATGGCGAATTCGACGGAAGTGGCATCGATTTCTTCCGGCGCGGGATTAGCGAGGTTTCGAAACCGGAAAACCCCGTTTTTTACGGAATATCCGGAGGAGAACCAAAAACCTCCGGTTTCGCGGTTTCACGCAACCGCGAAAGGGTCTTCGAGTTGGCGGAAAATCGCTTCGCGGTCGCGGTCGGAGATTTCGAACGCGCGGACGTTCCGCATTTCTTCGCACTTGGCGTCTTCGCGGAAAACCGCGAATTCGAAGTACGCGTCTTCGAGGGCTTTCCGAACGTGGGCCACAAGATTGGCGGAAGGGACGGACGCTTCGAGCTCGCGGACGGTAGAAAAGCGTTCCGTGCCGGATTCGTTCCATACGAACCGGAGCGAAGGCCTCGCTCAGGATTCGACGAGCGAAACCCGAATTTCGCCCGCCGGAGTGGGGAGGGTAAAATCGAGGTGTCCGGACGCGTCGGGGGTATCGGGAAAACGTCACGACGTTCGGTTCGAAACGGACTCTCGAACCGAAAATCCGAATTCTCCCGAAAGCGTTTCGGAAACGGCGGACCGGAGGGCGGGATACGCGGTAGCGGTTCGGGAAGGAAAGGCATTCTGAAAAGGGATGCTCACCGCCCGTTTCGTTCGGACGTAGGAATAGGCCGCGATTCCGAACGGGACGGCGAGCGCGGCGGAAAGCCCTGCGAAAATAGGAACCTTCGAGTCTGCCGGAATCTCGGAAGAAACCGGGACATCCGACTGGGGATCGGAAACGGGGATGTCGGGCATACCCGAATCCGGCGTTTCGGGACCTTGAGAAGGAAACTCCGAAGGAACCCCGGGGACTTCGCATTTCCCCGGCCCGTAAGCTTCCTGCACGATACGCGCGATATCGGACTCCGAAAGCTTCCGTGCGGCAGCGTCGATATCCGAAGACGTAATATCCGGCGTACCGGAGAAGTATCCGAGCGACCGCATCGCGGAAGCGATCTTTCCGGACGGATCGTGCGCGATGGCATGCGCATCCGGAATTTCCGCACCGAGCCGGAACGACTCGGAAAGCGGAATCCCTTGGGTAAGTCATTCAATCCTGCGGACGGACTGTTCGATCGTCACATACCCTTGGCCCGGGTGGTCGGCACGGATGTCGGCGAAAATTTCCCGGACGGTTTCGGGGGTGAGGATTTCGGACGGAGACGCCCCCAGAACTCCGATAGGCGAAGGAGGCGTTACGGAAAGCGGGTCGGACGGCAAAGCGGGCGATGGCGAAATTGCGGGGATATTCGCGAACTCCGCCGCCGTGACCGCGGGAATGGCGAGAATGGCCGCTACGGCGATGCCCACCCCCAAGGAAACGGCCGTGGCATTTTTTTCGAACCCGGCGGAACGGAGGATCACGTCACTGATAAGAAACGCTCCGGTTCCCGCGATTCCGGCACGGACCGCCACGATTCCGCCGGCCACGGCAAAAGCTCCGGACGCGGCGGCCATGACTCCCCCGGCGAAGAGAATCGCCCCAACCGCCAATCGTACGGAAGTCGTCTTATTCCAAATAGCGCGAAGCCTTTCGGCGCGGGTGGGTTGGGAAGGAAAGGCGGCCGGAAATGAATGGGAATGCATGGAAAACGAATGAGCGGACATGCCCCCACCGTACCGACCGGATTTTGGAAAAATACGGAAAAATCCGAGAAAAATACGGAAGAAGGCGAAACCTCCCATCTCCGCCGTGACTCGGAGGGGTTTTTCACTATAATGCGCCGGTTCAGTAAAAATCCGAAATGACCGCCGAAATACACAACCTCGCCACTTTCGTACAATCCGCGCTTTCGCAAATGAATTCCGTCCGCGACCGCGTCCGCAAAG
>JAUPLX010000068.1 GCA_030836665.1 Patescibacteria group bacterium | reverse complement strand
CTGGGCTATATGGCGCATAGATCGTTCGTCGTACTCCGTGGGGACGTGTACGTTCGGTAAAAATACCCCGGAGCGGCCCTCTCCAAAATTTGCGGAAATCGGAAAAAGCATACAATCAGGGGGTATTTTTTTCCATTCCTATGAACAAAGTCCTTCTCGTCACCTCTGCGGTAGCCGTCGCGCTTCTCTCTTCTTGCGGAAAATCCGCGGATACCGCCCCCGCGTCCGTAACCCCCGTCACGGACATAAACACGGCAACGGAGACCCGCATCGTTAAAGCCGGGGATACCGTGGCGGTCGACTATCTCGGAAAACTCGAGGATGGGACCGTATTCGACACTTCCATCAAGTCCGAGGCCGAAAAAGCCGGAAAATTGAATGCCGGTCGGGATTACGCCCCCCTCCTCTTCACCGTAGGGGCCGGACAGATGATCAAGGGCTTCGACCAGGGGGTCGTCGGAATGAAGGTCGGAGAGAAAAAGACGCTCCGCATCGCTCCGGAAGACGCCTACGGAACGAAGGGAACCGAAGAAATCGTTTCGAGAAAAGCGCTCGAAGACAAATTCACCGAAACCGTCTCCCGGGACAAGTACAAGGACGTCTTCACCGTGAACATTCCGGAAACGACCTTCAAGGACCAAGGACGGGAAATTCCGAAGGTCGGCGAAACCATTACCGCCGGCGGGGTTTCGGCAAAGGTGGAGAAGATCGAGGGCGGCAACGTCACGATGACGGTCGAAAACCGCCAGAACCCCTTCTACGGCAAGAAACTCGCCGTAGGCTTGGAGGGAGATTTCGAAGGAAATAAGGTCAAGATCTTGAAACTCGACGAAAAGAACGTGACCGTCGAAGTCGAAAACCGCAACAATCCTTTCTACGGCAAGAAGCTCACCGTGGGGATCGAAGCGATGTATTCGGGAGAAAAGTATACCGTCAAAAAGATCGAAAAGGAGACCGTGACCCTCGAACGTTCGCACGAACTCTCAGGAAAAACGCTCGTTTTCGAAGTGGAACTCAAAGAAATCAAATAGGGATGAAGATCCATTTCGTCACGCTCTTTCCCGAAGCATTCCCCGGCTACTTTTCAGAGAGCATCGTCGGACGGGCCATCCGGGAAAAACGTTTCGAACCGGTCTTCCATAATCTCGCCGACTATTCGACCCGCCCCACGAGACGCGTCGACCGGAGGCCCTATGGCGGTTTTCCGGGAATGGTCATAGAGCCCGAACCCCTCGCCCGCCTGCTCGAAGAAATCGATTCCGGAGCGGGGAAAACCCTCCCGAAAATCGTTCTCACCCCCCGAGGAACGAGAGTGGAACAGAGCATCGTCGAAGAAATCGCGCTCGGGCCGGACGAACTCGTCTTCGTCTGCGGACATTACGAAGGAATCGACGAACGCGTAATAGAGTATTTCGGCATTCGCGCCCTCTCCATCGGCGATTACGTACTCTCTTCCGGAGAAATAGCGGCCATGGTGCTCTCCGATGCGGTAGTAAGGTTGTTGCCGGGGGTCATCGCGGAAGAATCCCTGACCGAAGAATCCTTCTCCGAATCCCTCTGACGGGGAAAAGAATATCCCCACTACACGAGGCCGGAAATTTGGCGGGACATGCCGGTCCCGAAGGAACTCCTCTCCGGAAACCCGAAAACCGTCGCCACGTGGAAAAAAACTTTCTTCTCTCCCCCATGCTAGAAACTCTCCCCGATTTCAGCGGCGTCATCCCCGCCGCATACGAAAACCTCAAAACGGTCCTCTGAACGGACTCCCCCCTCGACATGGGCATCCGCATCGCGGCCGCTTATCTCCTCGCCATCTGGTTGGCTTCGGTGATATGGACCGTGCGGGATATTACGGACCGGACGGGAAACCTGCTCATCCAGACGTTTTCGGTGTTGCTCGTGGTCGTGTTCACTCCGATTCTCGGACTTCCGCTCTATCTGCTCATCCGTCCCCGAACGACTCTCGCCGAACGGTATTACGAAGAAGCCGGAATCGCCGAATCCGAATACGTTTCGGTATGTCCGGATTGCGATACGGAAGTGGGCGAAGATTTCCGTTATTGCCCCCACTGCGGCGGACAGCTCCTCGACGAATGCCCGGCCTGTGGAGCCCCGAAAGACAAGGATTGGAAATTTTGCGCGTCCTGCGGATCGGACGGAACGCCGCCAGTAATGCCGACCGCGGAGAAGAAACCGGCTCCAAAAAAATCTTCCAAGAACGAAAAGGGAGGAAAGGACGGACCCGCAGAAAAAGAAGAGCCGGTCGCAGCGGATGCCGAAGTGAAATCGAAACCCAAAGGAATCGTTACCGTGGAAGAAATTCCCGAGGCTGGAAAATAACGTTCCCTGGTTAAGGACCGTCCGCGAAAATTAAGGCTTAAATGCCAAATAAAAAAATCCCCGACAAGCGGGGATTTTTCGTTCTCGAAGACTATTTATCTCAGAGAAAAACGGTCATGGTAGGTACGACGATCGAAGCGAGCAATATGATTACGACGACGAAAGTGACGATTTTGCGGGACATGGGGGGAGGGGTTATTGAGAAGCGGCGACGTCGTATTCCACGCCATCCACGATGAGCTTACCCGAAGTAAGGCTGATGATAGCGGAAGAAGGGGTCTTCGACGCGAACAAGGAAACCAACTGGGTGACGTAATCGTAGAGCTCGTCCGTCCGTTTGTCAATTTCTTTGAGCGGTATGGACCGGGGAAGAATCTGAATGGAAACTCCGCCCAATTGTGGTTGCAGGGTAGTGGGGTCAAGCAGTTTCACGTTCATTCGGTAGAACGCATGTTGGTCGAAGAGGTATTTTCCGGAAAATTCCAACGCGTAGGTCGGCCCCTTGCCGGATATGTTTTTCCGAATGCCGGAGAGATTGATGTTCCAGGTTCGGTCGGTAATCTTCGCATCGATATTGGCGATGTTTATCGGGAAGGTGTCGACGATGTTCCGGAAGTCTTTTTGAATGAGGTTCTGTTCGACGAAGATGAGCGTTTCGGTATCCATGGTCTGAGAAGACGCCGTCGGGGTATCGGCTTCGGAATCCGGCTGCGAAAGCGCGACGAAGGAAGCGCGGTCGCTTAGGTAGGCATTCGTGAAATAGTTTTCGAAAACGTAGAACGAATATCTCGGGTCTTCGGGTTTGATCATTCCGACCTGCTTTTGGTAGAGTTCTTTCTTTTCGTCAAGCGATACTGAGGCGTGCACGAAGGTATCGACCTTCTCGCCGCCGTTCTCAAACGTCAGATTCTCAATGACGTGATTGTCCCAGAAGAAGCGGAAATGGAAATTCCGGCTATTGATGGTTACGTCGATATCGTAGTAGCCGTCCTTGGCGTAGTCGTTCTTTACTAAAAGGGATGGTGCCTCCACTCCGTTGAACACGGAGAAATACTCACGAATTTCTTCCTCGTCCGGCAATTCTTTTTCCAAAATGATTCCGCTCGCCTGGCGGCTCGCTTCGTCGAGGGAAAGCTGCTGCTTGTACGCGCCGTAATCGACGAAGATCGATAACTGCGTGCGAAGCCCCTTCAGGGATTTGTCGAGAAGCGTGGAGGTGTCGGAAATCTTCTTATCGGAGGTTTTCCTAAGGAAAGACGCATAGAGTTCGCGCTGTTTCTTCGCGTAGGAAGAATCGAAAGATTTCACGAGCGTATCGAAGGAGTCGACGAAGCCGTCCGGAAGGCTCGGATTGTCCGCCTCGTCCACGAATTCCTTTTTGATATATTCCCCGCCGTCGCGCTGTTCGAGAAATTCCGCCGCCGTCGCCTTGCGGATACGGTCGGCGATTTTCGAATACGTATAATAGAGGACGGTCAGGATGGAAAAGCGTTGGTCGTCCGAAGCGAGCGTCGCGTAATACTCGTTGGAGACGCTTACGAGAAAGAACGCGATATCGAGGGTCGTGCGACTGATGGGGAGGTCTTCCCGACCGAGATACTCCTTGAGAAAAAACGAGAACGGAAGGAATTCCGTTTTTCGGATGACTTTTCCGGAAAGGAGGGAACGCACGTAGGCACTGAGGTATTCGTCCAGCTTCGAGGCGTCCGTATTGCCGTAATAGTGGGCGGCGTGCATTTCGGAAAGCATGGCGTAATCCCCGTACTCGACGTTGATTCCCGGGGTCGTCCGAACGACCGCCGAAACGAACGCGTTCGACGTTTTGGAGCGGAAATACGTATCGCTACGGCCAAGGGCTTCGTAGTACGACAGATAGTACGCCTGCCGTATCGCGGCAAGACCGAAGGTGCGGAGCTGCGGATCGACCAGCTCCATTTTCGCGAGCGTGTCCGCAATCGCGGAGATTCCGAGGTTCGCGTTTTGGCATTTCTTAGAATCGTCGCAACGTTCCCCTATGGCGAGATTGCGCAAATCGCGAAGAAGCTTCCCCTTGAGGATGGCGGATTTTTTTTCTTTGTTCAGGAAATACCATCCGAATTCTTCGGCGAAATCGGATGACGGAACGTTATCGGAAAGACGGAAAACCGTTTCGTACGCCTTCTTGAATTCGGCGGCCTGAAAACGCTCGAACTGGATGTTCTCCTGGAAGAACGCGGAGGCTTCCGTATCGTTTCCGAAGACCGGATTGTCTTTTTCGGGAGTCTCTAAGTCGAGGTACCGAATCGTATTGACCGTAGAAACGCGGAGGATGTCGGCATCTTTCAGCTGGGTATTGTACGAGGGGACGTATCCGAAATAGGTCGACGGAAACACGTAGGCCGTCGTTACGGTCTTTTTAGAATCGAGGAGATCGATCGTCAGGAGCGCGGAAACGGAAAATATTTTCAGAAGCTCGGGGTTTCTGGAATCGACGTAGAAATTTCCACGGCTCAGGGTCTTGATGCGGAAATCGGCATGTTCCACGGCGATGTCTTGGAAAACGTCGCCGAGCCGGAAGAAATACAAGCCCTTGCCTATGGAAACGGATTTTTCGACGAGCTTGGGAGCGGGAGACCCGGAGTACGCGACTCCGGAAATGGGAGAAAGGCGGAGATACCCCTCTTTCGGGATGGTTTTTCCGGAAAAAGACAGGTCTTGCCCGTCGATCGAACCCGTGGAAGATTTCACGTATCGGACGCCATCGGAGATATCTACGCCCACGGCGGCGCTTCCGAGCGCCCGTTCAGGAGTTCGGAAAAGCGAAAAATATGCGAGGAACCCGGAGAATCCGAGAATGGCGAAGAGAAAAAGGAAGCGGTTCATTCGAGTCGGAATCCGGAGAATAACGCGTGGCAGTATACCATTTAGTCACCCGCTCTACAAATCCTTACCACTTGCAATCCTGCCGGAGCGTGTTTTCGTAATTGTGCACGAGCCGTTCGTTTTCGAAAACGG
>JAUPLX010000067.1 GCA_030836665.1 Patescibacteria group bacterium | reverse complement strand
AGAAATACCAGAATATCGACGTGCTCGTCATCGACGACGTCCAATTCCTCGCGAAGAAAGAGCGCACCCAGGAAGAACTCTACAACATCTTCAACCTCCTCCACGAATCCGGCCGACAAATCGTCCTCTCCGGAGACCGTCCGCCGAAAGAACTCACCGAAATCGAACCTCGCCTCAAGAGCCGTTTCGAGTGGGGCATCATCGTCGACGTCGGCACGCCCGATTTCGAAACCCGCCTCGCCATCCTTCAGGAAAAGGCCCGCGCCCGAGAGTTCATCCTCCCGCAGGAAGTCGCGGAGTTCATCGCCTACAACGCGGATTCCAACGTTCGCGAGATCGAAGGCATCCTCAATCAGATCATCGCCGAATACGAACTCCACGGCAAACCGCCGACGCTCGAAAACGTTTCGGCACGTTTCATAAAGCTCGGAGTGACCAACGACGTACTCGGAAACCGCACCCAACAGCGCCGCGTAGCCCGCAGCTACGACGAGCTCCTCGATGCCGTATCCGCGCATTTCGGTATCGAAAAGAAGATGCTCGTGGGCGACGACCGCCGCAAGGAAAACATGATTCCCCGCCAAGTGGCCATGTACCTCCTGAAGAACAAGATGCACTTCACCTACGAACGCATCGGCAACATCTTCTCGGGCCGCAACCATTCCGCCGTACTGTATTCCTGCCGAAAGCTCGAATCCGTATTGAAAAAGGACCAAAACCTCCACTACGAGGTGAACGTCATCCGTGACAAGCTCGGCCTCTAATCCTCATCCGGTATGCACGCACCGTCCGCAGGAACCGTACAGGAAGCCGAAGGAAAAGTCCTCGACATCGATCCGGAAGTGGAGATTGCGAAACTCCTCTCACTCGGATACGCCCGGACGTTCCAAGGGGAACTCATCGCGAAATTCTTCGTCAACGACCGGGATCAAGCCCTTCGTCTCCGCCTCGAAGAATCGGGATGGGTGCTCAACTATAAGGGAGGGGCGGCCCCGGAGGAAACCGAGCAGGTAAAGATCCGTCCGGAACTCGAAACGGGCGTGACGGTTCCGGAAAACATGGAAGCGATTCTTGAAGCGATCGGATTCGAAAAGGTCCGCACCGTTACCAAAACACGCACGACCTTCATTCTCGAAAACGGCGCCGGAGAAAAAATCGGGCACGTCGAAATCGACGAATATCCCGGCATCCCTCCCCTGCTCGAAATCGAATCCGATACCCACGACAAGGTCCTCGCGATCGGGGCGACGCTCGGGTTTCCTCCCGAACGCATCGTTTCCGATACCATCCGCGACCTGGAAAAACGCTACGGCGTACGACTGGGAACGAAAGAATAACCGCCAGCGTAAAAACCGCTCGATCAAACCATGCTCTATCTCGTTTCGACCCCCATCGGCAATCTCGAAGACATGACGTACCGGGGAGTGCGCGTTTTGAAGGAAGCCGATTTCATCGCGTGCGAAGATACGCGGACTTCGGGCATACTCCTGAAGCACTACGGCATCGAGCGCCCCCTCCTCTCGTTCCATTCGCATTCCGGGGTGGCGAAGATCGACAAGATTCTCGAGGCGCTTACCGAAGGGAAAACCTGCGCGCTCATTTCGGATGCCGGAACCCCCGGAATATCGGATCCGGCCTACGCGCTCGTAAAAGCCGCCATCGCCGCGAACGTGACCGTTTGCCCCATTCCCGGAGCTTCGGCAGTGCTTTCCGCGCTCGTCTGTTCGGGAGCCCATACGCACGATTTCCGTTTCCTCGGCTTCCTGCCAATCAAAAAAGGGCGGAAGACTTTGTTCGATTCTTTAAAAACGAAGGATTATACCGTCGTCGTTTACGAGAGCGTCCACCGTATCGAAAAGACCGTTTCGGAAATCGGGGAAACCTTCGGAGCGGAACATAAGATCGTCATCGCTCGCGAACTGACGAAAAAATTCGAAGAATTCCTCCGGGGAACTGCCGCCGAATGCCTGACCGAACTGAAAACCCGTCCGAGAAAAGGGGAATTCGTCGTAGTATTCTAGGCACACGGTCGGGAAGAGACGGCCTTTCGACGGCATCCCCCCAAAAAAAGCCGGAGGAAGGCCGTCTTTTCCCGACCGTTCATCCCCCCTCCCTTCGTTTTTGCTTTTAAACGGAATGGTATGGTAGAATGGAACATATTCGTAAATATCCGAACATGTCTCTCGAAAACCAGGAGTCCAAAGAGGACGAACGGCGCCAAGAGGATAAGAAAATAGAAGGAGCCGACAAACTCCTCAAGCAGGAAGGGAAAAACGCCGATATCGCCGAAACGGCGAAGAGGGCGGGACAGAATCTGTCGAAAGAAATCGAAAATACCCGCCTCGACAAGGCGGGGTCTTCCGGAGAAAGCGAAAAAGCGGAATACCACCGACAATCCCTCCCGCTCCTCGCTAAGTACGAATGAGCCGTACGGGAGGCCTCGGATATTAAAGATCCGGAAACGCGTAAGAAGACTATTGAAAAAGCCTATCTGGAACTTCAGGCCGGCTTGGAAGGCATTCGGGGCACTCAGGAAGCCCGCGATGCCAAAAACGACAAGGACCGCCAGAAAGAAGGTGAGAAAACGAATGACAAACAAGAACGGAAGAAGACGTTGGAATTTTCCGAAGCCATTCTCAAAGCCGCGAAAGACGTCGATACGGAGCGTCGCGTGCGCGAACTCGTCGAACTGGCGTCCAAACGGATGCAGATGGCGGAACGTACGGAGGCTGAGCGGAAGATTTCCGCAGAAGTCGCCGGCCGTTCGCTCTCGGAAATGGCATAACGAAATCATCGCGAAATAAAAAACGAACCCCGTTTCCCGGGGTTCGTTTTTGGTCGCGGGCGATGTCGCTTATCCGGCAATGGCTTCGGAGAGGTTCATGATCGGCTGCATGATACCGACGGCGATGAAACCAACGACGACCGCCATGATGACGATGATGACCGGTTCGATGGTCTTATTGATCGCGTTGACCGTCGTATCGATTTCGGCGTCGTAGAAGTCGGCAATCTTCAAGATGATGCTATCGAGGCGGGCGGTTTCTTCGCCGACCTTGATCATCTGCACGAGCATGTCGGGAAAGAGCACGTCATCTTCGAGTCACTCCCCTATCTTCACTCACTTCTTAATGTCTTCGCGTAGGAGCATGATGCGCTGCCGGTAAACTTCGTGGTCGACGACCTGCGATACGATACGGAGGGATTCGACGATGGAGATGCCGGAGGAAAGCAGGTTCGAAAGGACGCGGGAGAATTTCGAAAGGACGACCTTCCGCACGATTACGCCGACGATGGGAATGTACAAGAGGGCCATATCGAAACGGTAGTGCCCTTCCGGGGTGGTTCGCCACATGTTGACGGCAAGAAAAAGTCCGATGAAAACGATAATGAGCAGCCACCAATATCCGACGAAGAAATCGCTCACGGTCATGAGGAACTGCGTAATCGGAGGTAACTTCGAGCGGTCGCCGAACATCGTAACGAGTTTCGGAACGACGAACGTCATAAGGACTCCGATACAGAGGATCATGACGAGAACGATACCCGCCGGGTAGATGAGCGCGCCTTTGAGCTTGTTGGAAATATCGGCGACTTTTTCCACTTGGTCGGCAAGCTGGACGAGCGCACCGTTGAGTTTACCGGTCTTTTCCCCGGATTCGATGATCGAACATTCCGCATCGGTAAAACTGCCTCCGAAATCGCGCAGCGTAGCCGAAAGGTTCTTACCGGATTTGATTCCGGCAATCATCTTTCCGAAGAACATCTTCGAGACGGGGTCTTTTTCCTGACGCTCCAGGATGGCGAGCGACTTTAAGATCGGAAGGCCGGCGTTCGCCATCGTGGCGAGCAAGCGAAAAAAGATGACCTTCTGCTTGATCTTCATCTTCTGGCGCAGAAGCATCCACATCTCAAAACGCTGGAGTATCCCGATCGATTCGTCGTTGTCCGACCGTTCGCCTTGGATACCCGTAATGACAATTTCCTGGTTCTCTGTAGCAGCCATATCTCGGTTGAAAAATTAGCCTTCTTTAGCGGCGGCATAAACTTCGTCAAGGGACGTGAGTCCGTTCAGGGCCTTCATGATTCCGTCCTGTTCGAGGGAAATCATTCCGGCATCGATAGCGGCTTCGTTGATCTGAACGCCGGAAGCCCCGTCGATCATGAGCTTCTTGATTTCCAATCCGATTTCCATGATTTCGTAGATGCCGACGCGGCCGGAATATCCGGTATTTCCGCACTTCTCGCAACCTGCGGCTTCGTAGAACACCGGGGCTTGGAGGACTTCCATGGGAACGCGCGAAGTGAGTTCTTTCTTATCGGTTCGCGAAATGGCGCGCTTTACGGACGCTTGGATACGGGGTTCGAGCGTTTCGGCGGCGACGGTTTTTCGGCAGTGCGGGCAAAGGCGGCGGATAAGGCGCTGCGCGATGATGGCATTCATCGATGCCGGAAGGAGGAATGCCGGAATTCCCATATTGAGGATACGGGTGATCGTTTCGGCAGCGGAATTCGTATGGATGGTCGAAAGGACCAAGTGGCCCGTAAGCGAAGCTTCGATGGCGATATTGATCGTCTCCTTGTCGCGGATTTCACCGACCATGATGATGTCGGGGTCTTGACGGAGCGCGGTTCGGAGACCGGAAGCGAAGTTATAGCCGATATCCGGAAAAACCTGGCTCTGATTGACGCCGTCGATGACGTTTTCGACCGGATCTTCGAGCGTCATGATATTGACGTCGGATTTGTTCAGTCGGCTCAGACACGAATAGAGGGTGGTGGACTTACCCGAACCCGTAGGTCCGGAAGTGAGGATTACCCCGTTCGGCAACGCGATGGCACGGCGGAGGATTTCCCCGTTGCTCCCTTCGATGCCGAGCACGTCGAGATCCGGAACTTTCTTGGATTTGTCGACGATACGCATAACGATCTTTTCGCCGGAAACCGTAGGAAGCGTCGAAACGCGAAGGTCGAGCGGCTTTTCGTCGATAGTCACGGAGATGCGTCCGTCCTGCGGCATGCGCGATTCGTCGATTTTCAGGTTCGCGAGAATCTTGTAACGGGCGACTACCTGCGGATGGAGGAATTGCTGGTATTCGAGAATTTCGGAAAGGACGCCGTCCACGCGATAGCGGATGCGAATATAGTTGGAGAGGGGTTCGATATGGATGTCGGATGCCTTCACGGAGGCTGCCGCACTGATGATGAGATTACAAATCTGCTGGGCGTTATCGCCCTTGTATATCTCTTCTTTCAGCCGTTCGATGTAGACGTTCGGTTGCATACCGGAAAAATGGATAGGGTTTTATTTTTGTTCTTTCGCGGGAGTGGCCGTTGCCTTCCCCTTCTGAGGAGGGCGTTCGAGAATCGCTTTCTGTTTGAGATAGCTCGTCTCGATGGTACGGGCGGAAGCGTACAAGGAGAACACCTTATCGAATTCGGCTCCCAAATCGTTCACGGTAGCGTTCTTTACCGTTTCTTGGGATTTGTTATCGATTGCCGTAATCTCGGGAACGAGATTCTTGATCGCCCCTATCGCCGTAGCTCCGGCATCGGTCGCGCACACGCCATCCTTTTGCCCGTTGCACTTCTTGGACAAGCCTTCCACTTCCGTCCGTAATTTCTTGATCTTGTCAGCGACGATCGTTCTGATTTCGACGAGCGACGCGTAGGTGCGTCCCTTGACGTAGAATACGAGCGAGATGCGGACGTTGTTCTTCATATCCGGATCGACGAACGACTTATCCGCCTGAATGGAATCTATCGTAATGAGCAGGTTGTTGAGTTCGGAAAGCGAGGGATTCTTCTTGTTCTTGGAAACCGGATACAGGGGAACGAGTTTTCCGTTTTCCACTTTGATCTTTCCGGAATTCTGAACGTATTCCACGAGCTTGAGAATCTGTTTGTTTTCGCCTTCGATGGGAAAATCCAATTTGAACGACCCGATGTTTACGACGGAGTTCTTCGAACCGTCGAACGTTACCTTGTCGATTCCGAGTTGTCCGAAGGTGGAGACTTTGAACTGTTTGAAAATGCTTTCTTCGATATGTCGGACGAAAGTCGCGAGAGTGACGCGGTCCTTATCGAAACTGAGGTCGTCGCCCGGGAGGGATTCGGCGAACGTGGGGATGACGTTGCCGACGATTTCGCGCTTCTGGGCGATAATCTGATCGTAGCGGTCCATGGAAGCCTTGCCGACCTCCTGGTTAAGCCATTCGTAATACGTACCCTGGTAGGTCGGATCTTTTTCCATGGCGGCGGCGATCTTCTCCTTATCGGAGAAAATCGGATTTTTCGCCGCTTTGGGATCCACGCGGGAAAGTGCCGCGCTGAACTGCTCGGGCGTCATGCCGTTATTCCGAAGGGAATCGATCTTACTGATCAGGTCGTTGGATTCCGCTACCTTAGCCGAAATTTCTTCGTACTGCGGCAACGCGAAGGAAACGGAGATTCCGACGGCCATGAGGATGAGGAATCCGTTCAACAGCATGGAACGCGTGAGGCGTTCCTTCCGTTTTTTCTCCTGGTTGACGAAATTCTGTTCGTCAATGACGGGGGTCTCTTGTTGTTCGTTGGTCATAATTACGGGCGGTTACCGTTAGCGGGGACGTAGCGGAAATTCAATTGGAGCCGAGTAAGGGTGGAGAACGTGGATCGGATGCCCGGATCGGCGCTCGTATACTTCGCGATGTCGAGGGATTTCGGCGAATTGAGGAGGCGGAATTCGCTGCCTTCCACACGGGCGAGGAAAGCGAGGGCGGTCATACGGGAAGAACGGGACTCCTTCGAAGAAGCGGAATCGAGAGGACCTCCGTAGAATTCGCACGAAGTCGAGAATTCGCCCTTTTCGTTGAAGACGAATTTCGAACATTCGATATCCTCTCCGCGATAATCGGAACCGGCGACGATTTCCTGGAAACCTTCGATGACGTTCTGGAAGGAGGCCCGGGTATCGCCGGTATGTTCCTTAATGAATTGCACTTCCGGCGAATTCAGCGCGTCGCTCGATTCGAGGCGTTTCGGAACGAGAACGATGAGGTTGTTCGTAACGGTGGTCTCGATTTGCGCGAGTTCCTCGGTTTTTTTCGCCGCAATCTGGACGACCGTATTGCAATCGCCGTTTTCAAAGCCGTGGATACCCCAGGAAAGATAGTCGCAAACCGGGAGGTTTTCGAAATATTCCGGAGTTTCCATGCTGCGTATCGAAGAATCGATACAAAAAACGATCGTCGCCACTATGGCGAGTTTCATGCCGATGTCGAATGCCTTGGCTCCGACTTCGTACGGATCTTTCTTTTTCGCTTTGACGGCCTGCGCCGATTGGGCTTCGGCGAAGAAATTTTCACCGAGTCCCTGGAAGATGTCGTCTCCTGGCGGAATCTGGACTGCTCCGGATTCCATAGCCGAGGAAGCGTTCGTGGAAGCTGCTTCTCACGGGACCCCCTCTTCCGGAGACCCCTCCTTTTTTGTTGTAAAGAATGCCATACGCGGTCGGCACGAAAGTTAAAAGTACCGAAGCGAGTATAGCACTATTCTTTTTTCTTTGCAAAAAGCCGCCATGCGGATTGGCTTGCTTTTTTCATCCTTTGGTTCGATACTAACCGGCAAATGGCGTTTTTTCTTCTCCGTCGGGTTTTGAAACCTTGTCCACGGCACGTTTTCTTTCTAAAAGTTCGGCAAACGAATCCATGCTGCCGTTTCGTATGCGAATGCCCTCCGGAAAGGCCGAGGGAACGGCTTTCCCCCAAGAAGAATTGATGCGTCCGTCGAGAATGACGATCACTCAGCGGTCGTCTTTCGTGCGGATAAGGCGTCCGATTCCCTGTCGGAGTTTCAAAAGCATCTGCGGAACGGAATACTCCGAAAACGGATCGCGGAAGAGGCGGGACCTCGCCATGACGATCGGGTCGGTCGGTACGGCGAAGGGGAATTTGTGGATGAAGAGCATTTCGAGGTCTTTTCCCGGAATGTCGACCCCTTCCCAAAAACTGTCGGTACCGAAGAGCGCGCTATGGTCGGCCGTTTTTTTAAACTGCTCGATCATCTTGTGCTTCCCGCCGGACATTCCCTGCGAAAGGAGCTGTATCCCTTCTTTTTTCAGTATCGGGTTTATCTGCAGGTACGCCTCTTTAATACTCGCGAACGACGTGAAGAGGCAGAGGGTCCGGCCTCCCATAGCGGCAATGGCACGTCAGACGAAGGCATTGATCCTGCGGCGGTCGAATTCGTTTTTCAAATCGCCCAAATCGTCCGGAAGGAACACTGTCGCCTGATTGTGGTAATCGAAATCCGAAGCGAGGATATGGAATGAGAAATCTTGGAGCCCGAGCGTCCGCTTCAGAAAATCGAAATGCCCGCCGATGGCGAGGGTGGCCGAAGTGAGTACGACGGAATCGAGTTTGCCCCAAAGGCGTTCCTTCAAAATGCCGGAAACGTCGAGCGGGGCCATCGACATGCGGCACTCGCCCGGTCAACGGAGGGATATCGTCTTTATGAGATCGGTACGGGAACTCGAGAAGAACTCTTCGAGAAGGCGCGCGTATCCCGAAAGATCGGAGAGCGGGGCGTCGAAGGTTTCGGCGAGTTTTTCCGGCGCGGCCTGAA
Source organism: Patescibacteria group bacterium (assembly GCA_030836665.1). GTDB lineage: Bacteria > Patescibacteriota > Gracilibacteria > BD1-5 > UBA2023 > JANJWP01. The sequence goes on along the minus strand of JAUPLX010000067.1, from coordinate 1,159 downwards.
GCCGGGAGGAGAACTCTTTCAGTTTCTCGAAAACCGAGGAAACGATGGAAGACATTCCGGAAATGCCGTCGGACGTGAAAAAATCCGAGGTCACGAGAACGTCCATGGAGCGTCCGCCCGCATAACCGCCCCTGGAAAATTCGTTGGAACCCGCTTTTACGAAAGCGTAGCGCTCGGCGAAATCGAGCGCCATCCCATAGGAAAGAACGAAGGATTCGGAGAACTCCTTCAGCTCGGGAAAGAGGAATTTCTCCGCGCCGGGTTGGCGGTTATGGCGGCGGATATGCGCCTCGACGCGGCCGAAAGTCTTCTCAATCTCGGCAAGCACGAGCGTACAGGTAAGCGCGTCGGTGGCGGCGGCTTCGAGATTATGGGCTTCGTCGACGATGAGGCGGGTGAGTTTTCCTACCGATCCCGGAGCGTCGTCGGCGAGTTCGGTCAGTATGAGCGCGTGGTTGACGAGCACGACGTCCGCGGTCTTGGCGGCTTCGCGGGCGGCGAACAGGGGTTCCTTCTTGCGGTACGGATTGTCCGGGGAAAGAACGCGGGCATCGCCCGAATGAATTTCCACGAGGAATTCGTAATCCTTGCCGTAGAGGGATACTTCATCGAGTTCGCCGGTCGCGCTTTCGGAGAGGAGGACGGCAATCTTCGCGAAAAACAATTTAGCCTCTTCCGGGAAGTCGTCACGTTCGGAAAATTCCGCGAGCTTCAGGAGGCTCGCGTAGTTGGAACGCCCTTTCAGCTTGACGAAACGGAACGTCGAAAGCCCGTACGGCGCGAGGATGTCGCGAATTTTCGGAACGTCCTTGTAGGCGATTTGGTCTTGGAGGGTCTTCGTATTGGTCGAAACGTGCACGCGCGCGCCGTCGACGAGTGCGGAAGCGACGGCCGGGACCATGTAGGCGAACGTTTTCCCGATACCCGTGGGGGCTTCTATGGCGACGAGCGATTTCTTATCGATCGCGTCGCGGACGATTCCCGCCATTTTCGCCTGTTCGGGACGCTTTTCGAGAGCGTTGTTCCCCTCGAGCATACTGACGGGATCGGGCGAATCGAACGGACGTTCGGGTGCGGGAGCCTCGACGTATTCGGAAAGTCCCGCTTCGACCTTGGCGAAAAGTTCGCGCGCGCCGGACGGACCTTCGTCTCCGATGAC
>JAUPLX010000066.1 GCA_030836665.1 Patescibacteria group bacterium | reverse complement strand
CGGGAACCGCTCCCTCCTGCCGCAAAACGTCGTCGACGCCCTCGACGCGACGGAATCGGATACGCGAACCCATTCGAAAATGACGCTCGTTCTCGCGGTCGGATACGGTGGACAGGACGAAATCGTCCGCGCGGCGAAACGTGCCATAGCCGAAGGGGCCGATCCGGAAACTTTGGACGAAAAAGCCTTCGCGTCGTTCATGGATACCGGCGGACTCCCGCCCCCGGATCTCATCGTCCGAACCGGCGGGGACGTGCGTCATTCGGGATATTTCCTCTACCAGGCGGAATATTCGGAATACTTCTATTCGGATCTCCTTTGGCCCGATTTCAATCGGGACGAATTCGACCGGGCACTCTCCAATCTCAAGTCGGCGAAAAGGAATTTCGGCAAATAAAAAACCGATCGAACGCGAACTCCCCCCTTCTTATGACGGACACTCCGAAACCATCCCCGAAAATCACGGTCGTCCATTCGAATAAAAAGGCGCTCTTCGATTTCGACGTGCTCGAAAGCCTCGAGGCCGGTATCAAATTGACGGGGGCCGAAGTGAAGAGCGTGCGCGACGGAGGCGCGAACCTCAAGGGAAGCTACGTCGTCGTCGCTTCGGGGCATCCGGTCATCTCCGGAATGCGCATAGCGCCCTACGGACACGCCGCCAATCTGAAACACGCGTTCGATCCCGTCCGGGAACGCGAAATTTTCCTGAAGCGGAAAGATATCGACCGGCTCATGGGAAAAGTAAAGGAAAAGGGCGTCACCCTCATCGCGACGGAGGTCTATCTCAAAGGAACGCTCGTAAAGATCAAAGTGGCGTTGGCACGTGGACATAAGGCGCATGATAAGAAACAGGTGCTCCGCGAGCGCGACCTCGACCGCGACGCCGCGCGTTCCATTAGCGAACGGGGATAGTTTCCTACCGCGTCCCTTTGAAAAAACCTCCGGAATGCCGGAGGTTTTTCCGACTATTTCCCAAAAAAACGGAATTGCTTCCTTGCGGGGGTCTTCAATACCGAGACGACTTCAAGTATCGCGAGAAAAAGCGCGAAGGAAATGGTCCACATGAGGACCGGATGGGCCCGAAGGTATCCCGTTACGACGTCGCCGAAATGCGCGAGGAGGATGAGGAGGATGAAATTGGCGACGAGAACGGAAGCGAAGCGTTCCGACATCCATGCCTTCATTTTTTCCCGACTCACCGGCTTGAGGAATTTTTGCTGAAGGATGAGGAACCCCCCGCCGACGACGAAGGCGATGAACGGCAGAAGATTGACGTGCACGACCTTCTTTTCCACTTCCAAAGACCCTTGGAGAATCATTTCAACCGCTACGAAAAGAATGACGATGAGCCCGACCCACTGGATTTGCGGGTACTTATCGAGCATTTTCGCGATCGCGCCCGAAGCGAAGGCCATGAGAACGATGGAAACGACGAGACCGATGGCAAGTCCGGCCATATTGCCATGGGCCGCTCCGGCCACGGCGAGAACGTTGTCCAAGCTCATGGAAAAGTCGGCGATGATGATGGTCCAAATGGCTGCGGCAAGCGTACCGGCCACCGCGACATCAGCATGGGAAGCGTGGGATCCCCCGCGAAGCTCGCGGTAAAACTTCCAAACGACGTAGAGCAAAAGGAATCCGCCCGCGAGTTTGAGTCCCACCATGCTCATGAGGTACACCGCCATCGAAGCGAACAATACGCGCAATACCGTCGCGAGGACAATGCCGATCATGATGGCTTTCTTCCGCTCCTTGCCCTTCAGTTTATTCGTCGCCATTCCGATGAGGATGGCGTTGTCGCCGGACATGACGATGTCGATGAAGATGATGTTCGCGAGAGCCAAAAGCCCGGCGCTCGAGTTCAATTCTTTCAGGGAATGGAGAAAATCGTTTACAAAGGATTCCATAGCGGTTGAAAAGGATACGGCCACGAGTATATTCGGCATCGATGAATTTAAAACTCCCGATGTCAATTTCCCCGGCGTTCCTCCAGTACTTCGAAAAAGAATTCTTCGCGGAGGATTCGCGCGGTTTCGAAGATTTTCGAAAATCCCTCCTCCGCCCTCTGAAGAAAACCATCCGCCTGAATCCGAACCGACCGTCGGCGGAAACTTTCCGACGGAGGAAAACGACGGAAGGCTGGACGTTCACCCCCACGCAAAACCCTACCGCTTTCCGGGTCGACCGCGAGGACGTCAGTACCGCGCTCTGAAGTACGCTGGAACATCTCCTGGGGGATTTCTACGTACAGGAACTCTCCGCATCGATGAGCGTCTGGCATTTGGCCGTGGGTGGCGAAGGTCCGTACCGAAAATGGAACGAACCGTTCCTCATTCTCGACATGGCTTCGAGCCCCGGCGGGAAAACGACCCAACTTCTCGAGCACTTCCCGAATTCGTTCGTCGTCGCCAACGAATTCGCCAAGGAACGGCTCTCTTCGCTCATCGAAAACGTCGAGCGCATGGGAACTTCGGACCGCACCGGCGTCACGAACATGAACGGAGTGCTCTACGGGGCGTTGCCCGAAACTTTCGACCGGGTCCTGCTCGACGCGCCCTGCTCCGGAGAGGGCATCGGATTCAAAGCGGAAGAATCGCTCAAATACTGGAACCTCAAAAACGTAAAGACCATCGCGCGTTTGCAAGAAAAGCTCCTCATCGCCGGACTCCATGCCCTAAAAACCGGCGGGGAACTTCTTTACTCCACTTGCACGCTCAACCGTTTCGAGAACGAAGGCGTTCTCGAAGGCGCGGAACGGGCGCTTCCCGGGACGTTCGAGGTCGCTTTTCAGAAACGTTTCTGGCCCCACGCCGAGGGCGCGGGCGGATTTTTCGTCGCGAAAATCCGGAAGATCCGGGCGGACGGCGGAAGCGGGAAAGAATTCCGAATTTCGCCCAATGCCGAACTCGCCTGCATGTCCGAACGGGACGTGCTCCGCGTACGGGAATCGCTCTCGGAACTCGGTACCGCCGATTTCGGAACCGAAACCCACGACTTCTACCGCTACCGCAACGACGTGCTCGCCGTACGGAAGGTTTCCGGAATACGGGAACTCGCGGGAACGTGCTATTTCCTTAAATTCGGCGAACGGATCGGGCGCTTCGACGAAGGACGCTTCGAACCGAATTGGATTCTCGGAAAAAACCGCGGGCTCTCGCGCGTTCCGAAACTCGTTCTCCAAGACGAAGCGGAGCTGCACCGGTACCTTTCGGGATTCGAGATGGGAGACGTATCCGTGGGGCGGACTGGTATGCCGGGTCTGACTCCTAACGGAGTTGAAGACGGTCGGAAGGATTCTCCGAGCCTAGCTCCTAACAAAGTTGAAGTCGCT
>JAUPLX010000065.1 GCA_030836665.1 Patescibacteria group bacterium | reverse complement strand
GGCATGTTCCGCGAGATACGACCGGAGGTTCGATACCTCGGAGCCATCGGGAATGTCGACGTCCACCGTTTTTATACCCTTTTTCGTAAGCCTGAGCCGGAGGAGTACCGGAGCGCCGGAGTCGAAGATGATCGCGAAATTTTCCACCATTCCGTAGTCGTAGAATTCGCTTCCGACGCCGATGCCGTTTTCATTGACGTTCACCATGACCGAATCGGGGGCGTTATTTTCGATGAGGAGGAACACTCCGGCGAAAATCACCGCCACGACCGAGAGGGCGTAGATGCCTTCGACGAATCCCCATACGACCAGGGAAGCTACGCAGATGCCCGCGATGGCGTACCATCCGGCCGTCCGTTCTTTGCGTACCGTCACGTTCCATTCGAACATTTGCGATTTTGATTATGGGGAGGGGTTTTCCGGGGATTTCGGAAAGGAATTAGACGTTCGTCATGACGATCTTGATGATGGCCCACGAGGATACCGCGAGCACGAATCCGATAAGTGCCGCGACGATGATCTTCTTCGCGGTATCCTTGTCGCTCTCGACCGATCCGAGAGAGAGTCTGAAGGCGCCGTAGATGATCATCACGACCGAAACGGTCGCCGCGAAACCGAGGAAAAAGTTGGTGGCGTTCATAATGACCGTCGGGATGTCGTCGAAGGTGAAATCGCCGTTGCGGATCTTGTTTTTAGTGATTCCGTTCCCGCCGATGAACCCGGAATCGTCTTCCGCGAAGGCGGATCGGATTTGCGAAAGGAGGGCTACTGAAGCGAACGTCGCGCGGATTGCTCTGTTTTTCATCCGGGGGAATCGGTTATCGGTATTTTGCCGTAAGCGGAGCGATTATAGGCCGCATCACCGCTTTTTGAAATATTTTTTATTCCCCGCGTTGAAATATCGCGTTTTTCCCTTAGAATCGAGACGTATTACGTTTTTCACCATACCGATATGAAAATCCCCCTTTCCTGGGTGGGGCTTTTTTCTCCCGTTGCCGACACTCTCGAGAAGCACGGGGCCAAGCCGCTCGCGCACGAATACAGCATCCGTACCGCCGAAATCGAAGGCGTGGAAATTTTCGCGTTCGACCCGAAGGTCGTCGTCGCCCGGGTCGTTTCCGTAGAGAAACATCCCGATAGCGACCATCTCAATCTCGTCCGCGTAACGCTTTGAGGCTCCGACGAGCGCGGCATCGTTTGCGGAGCGTCCAACGTCGCGGGCGCGAAATACGTTCCCCTCGCTACCGAAGGCAGCGTCCTTCCGGGCGGATTCGAAATCAAACGCGCCAAAATCCGCGGACAGGAAAGCCAGGGGATGATCTGTTCCCTCGACGAACTCGGACTTCAGGAAGAACGTGCCGAAGGCATTTTCCGTCTCGAAGACGAATTTTCCGAAGCGTTCCTCGAATCCCGGGTCGGCACCCCTTTCGGCGAGCTTCCGCTCGAAATTCCGGGGCATGGCGGAAAACCGCACGTCACGACGTTGAACGACGTCGTTTTCGAAATCGACAACAAATTCATTACCAACCGTCCGGATCTCTTCTCGGTCGAAGGAAACGCCCGCGAATTCTCCGCGCTCTTCGATCTTCCGTTCGTTCCGTATGCCACGAACCTCCCGTCCGTTTCTCGGGATTTGGGCGTGAAGGTCGAATCCGACCGCGTGCTTTCCTACCGTCTCCTCTCCGTCCGCGGCGTTACGGCCAAACCTTCGCCGTTTTCCATTCGGACGCTCCTTTCGCGTACCGGTGGGAATCCGAAACTCGATTTGGTCGACATGACCAACTACGTCATGACCGAACTCGGACAGCCGATGCACGCTTTCGATGCCGACAAGGTCGAATGAACCGTATCGGTCCGTTTAGCCCGAACGGGGGAAACCCTTCTCGCGCTCGACGGCAAGGAATATTCGCTCACGGCCGAAGATCTCGTCATCGCCGACGAAAGGAAGGTATTGGCTATCGCGGGCGTCATCGGCGGGGCTTCGAGTGCCGTAAGCGCCGAAACCAAGAACCTTCTCATCGAATCCGCCACCTTCGATCCGAAATCCGTCCGCCTTACCGCGCTTCGGACCGGATGCCGTACCGACGCGTCGACCCGGTATGAAAAATCGCTCGACCCGCTCCTGACGGCACGCGCGCTTTCCCGGATGCTCGACCTTCTCCGGTTCTTCGGAAACGACTTCACGGTCGACGGCGGCTCCGAATATCTCGATTCGGCTCGGGTGAACGATATCTCCATCTCCCTCGAACTTCCGTTCGTCGCTTCCAAACTCGGCATCGAAATTCCGGGGTCGGAAATTTCCCGCATTCTCTCCAAACTTGGGTTCGTCCACGAAATCAGCGGAACGAAACTTGCCGTCAAGGTGCCGTCTTGGCGGGCGACGAAGGACGTCTCCATCGCGGAAGACATGGTCGAGGAACTCGGTCGCGTCTACGGATACGACAAAATCGCCGAAAAGGCCGTCTCCGGCCCCATCGCGCTTTCGGAGCGTAACCGCGGTATCGAATTCCGCAACCTCGTGCTTTCGCATTTCGTTTCGCTCGGGTTTTCGGAAGCGTACGCGTATTCGTTTTCCAATGCCGAGAAGGACGCTTCGATCGGATTTCCGGACATGTCCGGAGCCGTCCGAATTCTCAATGCCGTAAGTACGGAATACACCCACATGCGCCGCTCTCCGGCGGCCCTTCTTTTCCAAGCGGCTTCCGAAAACGCGAAGCATACCGAAAAATTCGCGTTCTTCGAATATGGGAAAGTCCATTTCAAACATGCGGAAAACCGGTTTTCCGAGAAACGTTCGCTCGCCGGGGTTTCGTACGCCGCTTCCGCCATCGACGCCCGGGACTCTGTCCTTTCGTTTTTCGCCCGCGCCACGCCCCGGGCGGGAGTCTCGGTCTCGCAAGGCGTCGACGTATCGAAGTTTCCGTTCCTCCACCCGGGAAAATCCGGTACCGTATCGGTAGCCGGAAAGGCCATCGCCGCGTTCGGTTCGGTACATCCGAAGGTTGCCGAGAGATACGGTTTCGGCGAAACGCCGGTATCGTATTTCGAAATCGACCCCGAAGCCGCGTTCGTTCTCGTTTCCGAATTCGGGGAACCGGCATTCCGGGAAATCTCCAAATTTCCGGGGGTCGTGCGCGAACTCAACTTCGTCATGGATGAACGCGACAGTGCCGGAAACGCCGCGGCCGCCATCGCCTCGGTAAGCCCCCTCGTATCGAACGTTTCCGTTATCGACGTATACCGCGACAGCGTGAAGGTCGGCGAAGGGAAGCGGTCGGTCACCTTCTCGTTCCGCATCGAAGACCCGGAAAAAACCATTACCGATGCCGAGGCCCTCGCGATCCAGACCTCCGCGATTGCGAAGATGGAACAAGCATGATACGCTCTGCGGCGTTAGATTGTCATCCCCTTCGCGCATGCCGTTTAAAAATGTTCGTGATACGAGTGGAATCTTTAATCTACACGGCCCGTCCGAACGTCCTTACGGAGAACCGGATGACCGTTTCGAATCGGAGACGCTCGTCTCCGGCGTAAGTTCCACCGTATCGGAGAGGTTGGATTTTTATGAAACGTTTCCCCGTATTTCGGATTTGGCGCAATTCACGGTGCATACTTTGCACGAACGCCTCCATGATGAGCGGTTCATGCAGTCCGTTCGGACGGAATTGTTCGAGTTCATCGCCCAATTGCGGCTTTCGAAAGCCTCCAACCTCAATTCCGCTTTCGAACATTTTATCGGGAACGCCGCTAACGGATTCATTTCCGTCCTACGTAATCGTGCCACGATGAAACGTTACGAACCGGTACTCAACGAATTGCCCGTGTTTGCCAGAGCGCTTCGCATAATCACTCTTAAGAGCCCAAGACAGGCGTATTTCCATATCGTAGCCGAGTCGGAAAAAAGGATGTTTCATCACCAATTCTCCTGGCAAGAATGGCTCGTAGCCGTAAGCAGCTCTTTTCATTAGAACATGAGAACCCCTTCCGATTTCATCTCTGAAGACCCGCAATACGCCAATGCCGAGCGTATCGTTTCGTCCATCGTGGAAATCGCGAAGGGGTATATGGTCGACGTTCCGCCGGAAACGGTCGAATACGAAATTCGACGCGCGTATGCGTACGCTCGGGAAGCGCACCACGGACAAATGCGCAAGTCGGGCGATCCGTATATCACCCATCCGGCAGAATCCGCTAAACTCCTCACCATCCTCAAGCCGGACATCGTCACGATCCAGAGCTGTTTTCTGCATGACGTTCCGGAAGATACTGCCAAAACCGCCGAGGACGTCGAACGGGAATTCGGCCATGAGGTGGCGCATATCGTCGCCGGCATGGAAAAACTCTCCAAGCTGAAGTATCGGGGCGAGGACCGTACCGTCGGAAGCCTTCGTAAGATGTTCATCGCCATGAGCGAGGACATGCGCGTCATTCTCGTGAAATTGGCCGACCGTCTCCATAACATGATGACGCTCGATTACCATCCGGATCCGGAAAAACGTCGCCGCATCGCGCTTGAGACGCTCAATATCTACGCCCCCATCGCCGACCGGCTCGGTATCTTCGATTTCAAGGAAATGCTTGAGACGGAGTGTTTCCGTATCCTGTATCCGGAGGATTACGCGCGCATTACGGGCGAGCTTGCGGAACTGAAAGTCGAACAGGAAACGTTCGTCATCAAGGCGAAAGACCTTATTCGAAAACTGCTCCCGTCCACCGTGCCGGTACTCGATATTTCATTTCGGGTAAAATCACCGTACAGCATTTATAAAAAAATGCAGCGCAAGGGATACGAAAGCGTTCGGGATCTCTATGACCTCTTCGCACTCCGCATCATCACCGATTCGATTCCCCATTGTTACGAGATTCTCGGGGTGATACACAGCGCGTGGACGCCCGTTCCGAAACGTTTTAAGGACTATATCGCGCTTCCGAAAGAAAACGGATACCAAAGCCTCCATACGACGGTCGTCGGGATGTTTCAAGAGTTCCGCAAACAGCCGACCGAAATCCAAATCCGGACGGCGGACATGCACCGCCAGGCCGAAATCGGCGTAGCGGCGCACTTCGAATATTCCGAAACGGGAAACTCCCGTATCGCGAAGGACGTGTACTGGGTGAGCGAGATTAAGGAAATCCTCGAAAAATCCGCCGACGGCGAACTGATGGACGAAATGAAGATCACCCTCTTCGACGACCGGATATTCGTTTTCACACCGAAAGGGGCGGTCGTGAACCTTCCGCGCGGATCTACTCCGATCGACTTCGCGTATTCCATCCATTCCGATCTCGGCAACCATCTCATGTTCGCCAAGGCGAACGGAAAGGTCGTCACGCTCGACTACGAATTGAAAAACGGCGACCGCGTCGAAATCGTCACCGACAAGACCCGGAAACCTTCGGTAACGTGGCTTTCTTTCGTAAAAACGACCCGTGCCAAGGAAGTCATCAAGGGGTATATCAACCGCGAACAGCGCGAAGACATTCTCGATAAGGGCCGCAACATCCTGAATTCGTACCTCCAGAAACACTTTGGAAAGGTGCTCAACAAGGATATGACGATCTTAAAGAACCTTGACGGTCGCGAACTCGACACTAAAG
>JAUPLX010000064.1 GCA_030836665.1 Patescibacteria group bacterium | reverse complement strand
GTCGGCGTTGGCGATGACGTCCAAGTTGTGTTCGATGGCGATGACGGTATTCCCCTTCTCTACGAGGCGGTCGAGAATGTCGAGCAGTTTCGCCACGTCGGAGAAATGGAGTCCGGTGGTAGGCTCGTCTAAGATGTAGAGGGTTTTCGAAGTTGAGCGTTTCGACAGGTCGAACGCGAGTTTGATACGCTGCGCCTCACCTCCCGAGAGGGTCGGTGCCGGTTGCCCGAGGGAAATGTACCCGAGACCCACGTCGACGAGCACCTGGAGTACGCGGGCGATTCGGGGAAACGCGCCGAAGAACGCCAAGCCTTCTTCGCACGTCATGGCAAGCACGTCGGCAACGTTTTTCCCCTTGAAGCGGACCTCGAGGGTTTCCGGATTGTACCGGCTGCCGCGACAGGATTCACATTCGACGTACACGTCCGGAAGGAAGTGCATTTCGACCTTCTTCACCCCGGAGCCTTCGCAGATTTCGCAGCGGCCGCCCTTGGTATTGAACGAGAACCGCCCGGGGCCGTATCCGCGTTTCTTGGCTTCCACCGATGACGCGAAGACTTCGCGAACGTGAGTGAAGAGACCGGTATAGGTCGCGACGTTGGAGTGCGGAGTCTTGCCGATGGGCGATTGGTCGATGATGACCGCCTTGTCCAGGTTGTCCATTCCTCGGATTTCCCGGCATTTGCCTCCTTCGGATATCGGATTTTGCCCGAAACTCCGGAGGAGGCGGTTCGCGAGGATGTCCATGACGAGCGACGATTTTCCGGAACCGGAAACGCCCGTTATGGCCGTAAACACTCCGAGCGGTATGCGGACGTCGACGTTTTTCAGATTGTTTTCGGTCGCGCCGAAAATCTCGAGATGTCCGGAAGCCTTCCGATCGCGCTTCGGAAGAAGCACGCGCTTGCGGCCGGACAGGTAGGCTCCGGTTTCGCAGTCGGATTCGAGGATTTCGTCGAAAGTCCCGGAGAAAACGATTTCGCCCCCGTGCTTACCGGCGCCCGGACCGATGTCGATGATGTAGTCGGATGCCTTCATAACGTCTTCGTCATGCTCTACGACGATGACGGTATTGCCGATTTCGGCGAGTTTCTTCAGGTTGGCGATGAGGAGGTCGTTGTCGCGCGGATGGAGGCCGATGGAGGGTTCGTCCAAAACGTAGATGATGCCTTCGAGCCGCGTGCCGATCTGCGTGGCGAGCCGGATGCGCTGGGATTCGCCACCGGAAAGCGTGTTCGCCCGACGCGAGAGCGTGACGTAATCGAGCCCGACGCCGGAAAGGAATTCGAGGCGTTCGATGACGTTCTTCCTGATGTCGCGTACGATCTTTTCTTCGGAAACGGTAAAATTCAGGGACTTGAAAAATTCGAGGGATTTTTTTACCGAGAGTTCGGCGACTTCGCCGATATGGGGTCCCCCTACGCGAACGGAGAGGTATTCGCGCTTGAGGCGGTACCCGTCGCACTCCGGACACGCGATTTCGGTAACGTACTGGGAAATGCGTTTCATGTACGGATCCTCCGCGTCCGATTCGCGATAGCGGCGGGTGAGGTTCGGGATGACGCCTTCGTACTTGGTGCGGAAGGTCTTCTTCCCTCCGGCTTCCTTTTCGAATTCGTGGAGCAGTTCGTAGGTTTCTCCGGGGGTTCCGGAGAGGACTTTTTCCCGGGCGTCCTTAGGCAGTTTGGAAAACGGCGCGTCCATGTCGATCTTGAAGCGTTCGCACATCGCGGCGAGAATCGCCGTGTAGTAGGGGTGGGTAGTCCATGGGAGGATCGCCCCTTCGGCGAGGGAAAGCCGCGGATTGATGACGTTCTCTTCCAAAAACGCCACTTCGGTACCGAGCCCGTGACACCGGAGGCAGGCTCCGTGGTGGGAATTGAAACTGAAGTTCGAAATGGAGAGATCGGGAATGCCGTGATCGCACTCCGGACACGAACCCTTTTGCCGAAAACGGCGGACGTCTCCGGTGGAAAGGTTTTTCAGGTAGCATTCGCCATCGCCGGCCCGATAGGAGAGTTCGACGCTGTCGCGAAGCCTTTTGGCATACTCTTCGTATTCCTCCGTACCTTTTTCCTTCGCGACGAGACGGTCGACGACGACGAACGCGCGATCTCACGGAACGAGATCCGGCCCTTCGACGTCCCCTACGGAACAAAGGGCGTCTCCGATCATGAAGCGGACGAATCCCTTTTCGAGCACTTCGTTCGCGATTTCGGAGAATTTCGCGGATTCGGCCTTCTTCGACAACGGCGACAGGAGGTAGAGCTTTTCGCCCGGAGCCGCGGAAAGGGCCGTGGCGGTAACGGACGATACGGTATCCTTCTTGAGAGCGACGTCAGGATGCTCGGGACAATACGGAACGCCTACGGTCGTAAAGAGGAGGCGGTAGAAATCGTAGATTTCCGTAATCGTTCCGACGGTGGAACGCGGATTGGAAGAAACGGTTTTCTGATTGATGGATATCGTCGGGGAAAGACCGCGGATTTCGTCGACCTTCGTATCGTCGTTAATGGACGATACGATCATGCGGGCGTAGGTCGAGAGGCTTTCGAGGTAGCGGCGCTGTCCTTCGGCGTACACGGTGTCGAAAGCGAGCGACGATTTCCCCGAACCGGAAACGCCCGTTATGGTAACGAGCTTGTGTTTCGGGATTTTGACGCGGACGTTTTTGAGATTGTGGGTTTTCGCACCGAACACCTCGAGAAACTCTGACATACCGTACGGAAAATGGGGAAACGAAATCGGGGTTCGCCCGAACGACGGACGAACCCCGAGTATATCCCGTATTGGCTTCGAAACGAAAAGTTTTCTGAAGAATCGCGAGGGGACGCCCGTTACCGGGTTTTCGCCTTCATTCGAAGATAGACCTCGTGGGTCGCTTGGGCGACGAAATCGTACTGGTCCTTCGTCAACCCTTTGCCGATAAGTTTCTTGCAGGCCTCCCTGATTGCCAAAACGACGAGTCCGTTGCGAAGCTGGGTCATGCCCGGAGTTTTCAACGCCTTATCCGCGTTCTTGATATAAAAGCGGATAATCTCCATGATGGCTTCCGGAGAAATCGGATAGAACAGTTCTATGGCATTCGGGAGCGGAGTGTCGTACGGAAGCCCGGCATCCTTCGCGTCTTCGGAAGCCTGCTTCTCGCGTTCTTCGCGATCCAGCCGCTCGACGACGTCATTGCGGATGAGTTCGATTTCGTCTTGCGGAATCCCGCAAGAGAGGAGTTCCTTTTCGAGCCGCGCGGCTTCCGAATTCATGCTGAAGTGCTCCTGGAAAGCGAGTTCGTATATGCGGCGGAAGGCTTCGATTTTCGCATGGACGTCTTCGATGCGTCCGACCATGGTTTTTTGTCGCGCCTCGAGAATGGTGGCGACGATGTCGCCCTTTCCCAATTCTCGAGCTTTCAATCCGAGAAGCGTTACCGACAGGGAATCGCGGTCGCCCTCGACCCGGAGAGTGGCGGTTTTCCCTTCCGGTATTCCGGCGAGTTGCCCGCTCATTACGACGTTTCGTAACGGGACGATAAGGCTGTTTTCGACGAAACGGTTGAGATTTCTCGCGCCGCGTTTCGGATCCAATCCCCCTTCTGCCACGGAAACGACGGTTTCCGGACGTACGTCGACGGCGATGGCATTGCCGAATTTACGCTTTAGGAAGCCTCCCCGAAACCTGTCGATTTCCTTTCGAACGATTCCCTGGGCAACGTCGGGAGTCAGCGGACGGTACGTAAGGAACGTATCGATGCGTTCGATGAATTCGGGCGCGAATTTCTTTCGGAGCGCGCGTTGCACGACTTCGGCGGATTGGGCGTGGCGGGCATTGTGGTCGCTCGATTGGGTGAATCCCATCGGGGCGCGTTCCAAATGTTCGCTCCTTTCGTGCTCTCCGGCATTGGAAGTGAGGATGAAGATCGTTTGGCGGAAATCCGTAAACTTCGAATACGAGAGGTCCGGATCGTTCTCAGATCCGTTGGGAAGTTCGAAAAACCCCTTATCGAAGATGCCGAGGAAGTTCTGGCAGATGCTCGGATGGATCTTGTCGATTTCGTCGATAAGGATAATCGAAAATTTCGAGTGGGCCGAAACGCTCGAATGGGTTTTTCCCGCTTCCAGGGCTTTTTTATGGTACGACTGAAGGTCCGCTTCGTTCAGTCGTGGGGGATCGTCATAGCCGACGTACGACTTCGGCGAACCGAAAAGGTTGCGCGAAGTGTGGTGGTCTTGAAGGTCTTCACCATGGATCTTCGTGAATCCTTTCGGGTCCCCGAGGAAAAAGTCCGCGAGCGCGTGGGCGGTTTCGGTTTTCCCGACGCCGGTAGGCCCTCCGAGATAGAGTACCGCGATGGGGGCCTCCCGATCCCCGATCTGCGACAGACGGGCGGCGACGAGCTTGGCAATCGTATCGATGGATTCTTCCTGTCCGAGAACTTCGGACCGAAGATACGAGGAAAGCTCGACTTCGAGGGGATCCCTGTATTCGAGGTGCAACCTTACTTGCCTCTTCTTTCATTTCACGAGGGTCGAAACGGCTTCCGACATCCGGTCCGGACGTAAAAGCTGAACGGGAGAATCAATAACTACGAGGTCGGTTCCGGGCTTCTTCGCCGGTTCTTGGGAAGTTTTCATGACCGTATCTTGTGATTGGGTGGAGACGGTTGTTTTATACTTTCGCGATTACGATTGTCAATTGCGGATGTTCGGTTTTTCTTGCGAATGGACCGTGGAAGACGAGAGAAAGCATCCGCGTATTTCAAAATTTCCGTTTTCATGAAGGATCTTCGCGCATTCCAATACGGTAGAACCGCTCGATATGACGTCGTCGAAAAATATGACCGGGCGACCGGAATACGAAGGCGCCCACGCGGGAAGAAAAAATTTGTTCGACACGTTCGACATTCGGTTAAGACGATTCGCACCGGCCTGCTTCGGACGGGAGAACGGGGTTTTTATGAGACGTATCGCCGGAAGTCCCGCATGTTTGGCGAAACGTTCGGCCAAGAGCGCGGTATGGTCGTATCCGCGAAACAGGGTACGGGAAAGCGGCGAGGGCGGATACGTAACGAACGCGTCGTCGCCAACCTCCTCTCGGCAAATTTCCGCAAGCCGGCGAAGTCCTTCATCGAACCGTTCGAGCACCGAGCGCTCGGCGCGGTATTTGAAACGTTTGATATCCGTAGCGAAATGGGCCGAATACGCGTACGCGACCCAAGCCGAGACGAGCGGGAAATCGGGAATCTCTTTCCGGTAGTATCCGCTGACCTCGTCGAACGCCCGGGGATAGGGATTTTCCGGGAGGGAAAAGACGTCGGAAATCCATTTCGCCAAATATCGGATTGAATTTTCCGATTCTACCGAGATGGAAAAGACGGGGGAATTTCGGGTTTTCATACCCGGAATTATCCGGGCGTTCTTTGGAAAGATACGGAAAAATTCCAGAAAAAAACCGGAACGCGTTCCGGTTTCTTCCTACCGCTTCACTGCGGAATGCGGACGCATTCCCAAATAGCTTAAGAAGAAAAGCACGGAACTTCCGAGGGAGAGGAGCGATATTTCCAAAATCGAATACGCCGAAAATCGGAAAAAATACCCCGCGAAGCAGGCGAGCACGTGCAATATTCCGGACCCGAAAAGGAATTGTCGGTCGAACTGGTGGAAGGTTTTCCATTTCGCAAAAACCGCGACCCCGGCGGGAAATCCGAAACAAAAAAGGAGGAAGGGGAAGAAACCCTCGGATACGCGAGGAAAGAACGTTTCGAAATACAGTAATCCTACTAGGGCAAGAACGCTCGCTAAGGAAACGTAATTTTCGTATTTGGCATGCAGGTACGTCTGGAACGCGGAAATGGCAAGCGCCAAGGAAATAATGAACGCGTCGGCGTTCCTTGCCGCTACGTAGACGAATATCCCTACGACCGCAAGATAGGAGATCACGAGTCCGGCATACGCGCCGATCGAGCGGAACTCTTTCAATTGGCGGATTCTCGTCAGTCCGTCAAAAACCGCGACGGACTCTAAAAACAGAATGGCGAGCGCCGATTTCGCGGAATCGAAGCCGAATATCCGCATGGCGAGCGAAAGGGCGCAAACGTAGGAATACGCGAGAAAAAAGAGGTAGGCGGAACTCCGTTGCCGCCTGTCGCCGTAATTTCCGACGAAAACGACGGTCGCGAGGGAACCGAGCGAAAGCACGACGTTGGTAACGAATATCGGGTCGAACTTCCCTCCCCAGAAAAGCCGATAAACGAGAAAGAAGAAGTGCAGCGTGGAAAATACGAACGCGTTCGAACGAAATATCTTGTACGCGACGTCATGTTTGGTTCCGAAGAACGCGAATGCGGACAGCGTAACGACCGATAAGGAGAGCGTGAGCCATCCGTAAAGAACCTTCGGGGTCATACCGAGGGACTTCGAGAGCGAATACGCGATACCGTAGAGGGAAAGATAGAACAGGAGGAACCCGATGTAGTACGTTCCGGTCTTAAAGAACGAAAGGGCGTGCGCGCGGGCGTGCGAAGCGATTTTCGAAACCCCGAGCGATGCCGGTTGGGCCGTTTTTTTCTTAAAATCGAACGGTCCGAACGCGAAAAAAAACACCGCCCCGAGAATAAGGAAGATTACGGCCTCCGGAAAGCGGTCGAAAAAATAGAAGACGGCGGCGAAGACGAGGTGTATGAAGAGAAAAAGGACGTACACTTCCTAAAAATTAACCCCGAGGGCGAAGACGAACGTGGCCGCAGTCGAAGCGAAAACCGAAAACGACACCCAGGACCTCATCTGCTTTAAGGAAAACGCGACGAAAGAGGTGGTCGCGAGAAGAAAAACGGATTGGTGGGCCAAAGCGGAATCGGAAAGGATTTCCATCACCGGATACGCGACGGAATATACGATCGCGTAAGCGAGGAGGGAGTACGTGAAAAAATCCCCGAGCGAGCGGCAGAGGTAGAAAAACGATTCCGAATATTGGGAAATTCCGCGTTTGAGCTTTACGTACGAAACCGATCGGTTCTTAATACGACTGGAAAGAAGTTCGATATTCTGGTCGATAAGCTTCTTCTTCATGATGAGACGATTCCTCTTTTCCCCACGGAGGGAGATGATTCCCTGGAGGAGTTCGCGATTGATTTCGGATTTCTTCATCTCGTACGCCTTCAGTTCGCGGACGTTCTTGAAATAGAGGAATTCGTTCGTTCCGATATCGGTTTTCAAAGACCCTTCGGATTTTTTTTGAACGGCCGGAGCGAAGTAATTTTCACGGAACGAGCTCCAAATTCCTTTCATCTGCACGACGAAATCGTCTTCCGGAAGTATCGCGCGCTTACTCGAACCCATTCCGCGCAAGAGGGTGTTGGTTTCTCCGAGAACTTCCTTTTTGTCTTTAATATGTCCCTTTTCGATCAATTCTATTTCCAATTTTCCAATACTCTCCAAAGCGGCTTCTCCGATGAGTTTGAGCCTATCGGCATTGGTCGTGTTCTTCAATTGCTTGAGCTTCGTGGAGAGTTCTTTCAAACGGAACGCCCGATCTTCTCCGATTTGGGTCGGAAATTTCACGAGAAGGAATTCTATCTTCTCGACGATGCGTTCGATAAGGGCATGGTATTTTTCCACCTGCCTTCCGAGAACGGAAGTTTTGTCCGACGGGGTAGCGTCGGCTTCCGTAACTTTCGGACCGGCAGTCACGGGGGCGGGAGCCGGGTTCTTTTTATTAAACCCGCGGTATACCGCGTACATTTCACGAATCCTGTTCGTGAAAAAACGCTTTTCTTCCTCGGTGGCGGAAGGATTTTCGTAAATGGCGATGACTTCGTGGTGGAGGTCGTCCACGAGCTTCTTATACGCGCTGAAAGAATCGGAAGACTTGATCTGTCC